>JBAUMA010000623.1:0-21618 GCA_049578485.1 Specibacter sp. | reverse complement strand
GATCACCACTGTGGTGATCCGCCCCTCAACTGCTTTCAGGTGTTAGCGCGAGCGCTGGCGCAGGCGGTTGACGTCCAGGATGACCACGGCGCGGGCTTCCAGGCGCAGCCAGCCGCGCTGGACGAACTCGGCCAAGGCCTTGTTGACCGTCTCGCGTGAAGCGCCGACCAGCTGGGCCAGTTCTTCCTGCGTGAGCTCATGGGCCACCAGGATGCCGTCGGTGGCCGGACGGCCAAAGCGGTCCGCGAGGTCCAGGATGGCCTTGGCCACGCGGCCTGGAACATCCGAGAAGACCAGGTCGGAGAGGTTGTCGTTGGTGCGGCGCAGGCGGCGGGCCAGGGCCTGCAGAAGCTGCATGGACACCTCGGGGCGGCTGCGCAGCAGGTTGTTGAGGGATTCGTTCTTCAACCCGGCCAGACGGGTCTCCGAGACGGCGGTGGCAGTGGTGCTGCGCGGCGCCGGATCAAAAAGTGCCATTTCGCCGAAGAGCTCGCCCGGGCCCAGGATGGCCACGAGGGATTCGCGGCCGTCGGGGGAGGTGCGGCCCAGCTTGACCTTGCCGGAAACGATGAAGTACAGCTGATCGCCTTGATCGCCTTCACGGAAGACGGATGCGCCGCGGGAAAGGTCCACCTCGGCCAGTTCGTCCGTCAGCAGGCGGAATGCCTCGTCGTCGAGCGTGGTGAAAAGGGGTGCCCGGCGCAGTACCTCGATATCCATGAAATCTCCTTGAAGTTATGTAACTAAACAGTTGTGACCTAGTACTGATTCTTTCAGATCTTTACCCGTTTTGTGACCAATTTGGCATCCGCGGGGTTCCCTGTGCCGGATTCTACTTGATTTCGACACAGGGAATGCACGGTTTGGCCCGGTAATATGTGCAATTCGGACTCCACCAGGTGTCCGCTTCGAGGCACGGGCCACTTAAAAGGACGGCAGGGACGCAGTGTTCGGTTTCTCCTGGTTGGATGCGGTGCTGGTCCTGTGGCTGCTGTGGCAGCTGATTTACGGACTCAGGGCCGGGCTTCTGGTGAGCCTGGGTGGACTGGTCGGCTTTGTGGCCGGCGCCGTCGCGGCATTCTTTGCCGCGCCTTTCGCCAACCAATACGCGCCCGGGCCAAACTGGCGGACCGCGTTTGTCATCGGTGTGACGGTGATCTTGATTGGGGCCGGACACGCCGTAGGCAGCCGGATCGGTCGCGGGATTGGCAAGCTCGTGAAATCCGGGTCCATCCGCTCAGTGAACCGCATCCTGGGCGGGGCGCTGAACGTCGTCGTGGGTGCCCTGGTGATCTCCATGCTCGCCTTTGGCGTCACCAACCTGGGCATCCCGGCCGTCTCCAAGCAGCTCAGCGACTCCGTGGTGCTCTCCAGGATCGACGCTTGGACTCCTGACCCCGTCAAGGGCGCTGCCGCGCAGCTGCGCTCCCTGGTCCTGGAGGAGGGGATCCCGCAAATCCTCAACCCGTCGGGTGCCAACGTCCAGGTGGCCGCCCCGACAGCCAGCACCGACACTCCCGCCTGGACCAATGCGGCGAAATCGGTGTTGAAGATTTCCGGCACCGCATTCGAATGCGGACAAAGCCAGACGGGGACCGGGTTTGTTGTTGCACCGGATCGCGTCATGACAAACGCCCATGTGGTTGCCGGCGTGGCCATGCCGATTGTGCAAACCCAAACACAGGGGGCGCTGCGGGCCCGCGTAGTGTACTTCGACCCCGTCAAGGACCTGGCCGTCCTCGCCGTCGACGGTCTTGACACCGCCCCGCTGCCCACTGGGGCACACCTGCCCGCGAACGCCTCGGCGGCATTTGCCGGGTACCCGCTGGGCGGGCCGTTGCAAATCCGTCCGGCCACCGTCCTGGCCTCCGGGCCCCTGCTGATCCCCGAGATCACCGGGGCGCAAAAATCGCTGCTGGACGTGTACCAACTCGCCGGCAACGTCCAATCAGGCAATTCGGGCGGGCCGCTGCTAGACACCTCGGGCCGCGTGGTGGGCGTGGTCTTTGCCAAATCGACGACGTCGGAACCCGTCGGATTTGCGTTCACCATGGACGAGGTGGCTCCCGTCATCGCCGCCGCGCCCATGCTCAGCAGCCAGGTGACCTCGGGAACCTGCAGCACCAAGTGAGACCCGGGCCCACCCCTAGGCCAGGGTCTTGTCCAGGTAGCTGACTGCCAGCACGTAGCCGTGGATGCCGGCGCCCACAATGACGGCGTCGCACACGGCTGACAGGTAGGAGTGGTGGCGGAACTCCTCCCGCTTGTGCACGTTGGAGATGTGAACTTCGACGGCGGGCAGCTCCGCTGCCACGAGCGCGTCCCGTATGGCCACGGACGTATGCGTGTACGCTCCGGCGTTGATGATGATGCCCACGGCGTTCCCGCGGGCCGCCTGGATGGCGTCGATGAGGTCGCCCTCGTGGTTGGACTGGATGCACTCGGCGCTGAACCCGGCGGCCGTCGCGGCCGCGGTGGCGAGCTCGGCGACGTCGTCCAGGGTGGCGGAACCGTAGATGGCAGGCTCGCGGGTGCCCAGCAGGTTCAGGTTGGGGCCGTTGAGGATCAGTAGTTCGCCGCGGTCTGAGGCTTCAGTGGAGGAGGTCATGGGTTAATAATGCCGCACGATTCCCCGGATGCCCCTTCGCACGCCTGCAGCGGAGGGGCGTGCATGCGAAGGCCGTCACATGGTGGACTCCGGTGTGGCGGCCAGGCGCAGTTTGCCGACGCGTTCGCGCAGGATCCGCTGCGCCTCGATGCCGAGGCCGTCGTCGCTGATGACCTCGTCAACGTCCTCCAGTGCGGCGATGGTGCTGATGCCGACCGTGCCCCATTTGCTGTGGTCCGCCAGCACCACAACCTTGCGGGCGGCCGCGATCAACGCCCTGTCCATCTCGGCCTCGAGGAGGTTGGGCGTGGTGAAACCGGCATCGCAATCCACGCCGTGCACACCCAGAAACAGCATGTCCAGGTGCAGGGAACGGATGGACTGCGTGGCAATCGGGCCCACCAGCGCGTCCGACGGCGTGCGCTCACCACCGGTGAGGATCACCGGCAATGAGGACCCCGATGATTGGAAGACATCGGCAATCCGAATCGAATTTGTCACGATGGTCAGGTTTTCCTTGGTGGAGAGCAGCTTGGCCAACGCCCACGTGGTGGTGCCGGCGCTGAGGCCGATGGCCATGCCGTCCTGCGCCAGGCCGACAGCCTCCCTGGCGATCGCCTGCTTTTCCGCCGTGCCCTGCTTGGACTTGAGCTCGAATCCTGGTTCATGGGCGCTGGCTCCGCCCGGAATTTTTGCTCCGCCGTGGATCTTCTCCACCTGCCCGGCCTCCTCGAGGGCCTCGATGTCACGACGCACCGTCATGAGTGAGACCCCGAATTTTTCGGCCAGGTCGGCAACACGCACCACTCGTTCGTGGTTGACGGCGGCAAGGATTTCAAAACGTCTGGCATCTGCGAGCATGCCTGTACCTATCCACTTCGTAGTTTGGAGGATCAGCGGGCCGCTTGATGGTCCGGGTTCAGCCCTTGCTGGAGCCCAGGGTCAGGCCTTCAACGAATTGGCGTTGGAGGACCAGGTAGATGATCAGGGTGGGTATGACGGTGATGGTCGCTCCGGCCGCGAGCAGGTTGTAGTTGGAGAGGAAGGTGCCCTGCAGGTTGTTAATGGCGGTGGTCACCGGGAGCCGGTCACCGCTTTGAATGAACAGCAGCGGCCAGAAGTAGTCGTTGTAGATGAAGATCAATTCAAGCGTGGCCAGGGCGGCGATGGCCGGCTTGCACAGCGGCATGATGATGGAGCGGTATTGGCGCCAGATCCCGGCGCCGTCCACGAGCGCGGCCTCGGTCAGGTCGGTGGAGAGCGCCTTCATGTAGTTGGAAAGGACGAAGGTGCAAAAGCCGATCTGGAAGGCGGTGTTGGCGATGATGACCGAGAAGTAGGTGTTGAGCAGGCTTCCGGAGTCGCTGAACCAATACGGCAGCGGGATGAGCTTGAACATTTCAAAGAGCGGCGTGGCCAACACCTGCGGTGGCAGCAGGTTTCCGGCCGTGAACATGATCAGCAAGGTGATGTTAAATTTCCAGCTCACCCGGCTGACGGCAAAGGCCATCATGGAGGAAAACAACAAGACCAGGATGATGGTGGGGACCGTGATGATCAGGGAATTGGCAAAGTAGCGGGGAAACCCACCCTGGTTCCACGCGGTGACGAAGTTGTTAAAGTTGAAGGCGCCGCCGAAGCTGAAGTACCCGTATTTGTCGGTGTCGGCTTTGGGCCTCAGTGCCGTGAAAAGTGCCCAGCCCAGCGGGACCATCCACATGACGGCCATGACTGTCAGGAAAATGTGGGTGCCGTAGTGGGGCCTGCTGCGGCTGCCGCTGCGGCCGGTGCCGGCGTCGTTCTTGGCGTTCTTGATGCGGATGGAGGTGGACATTAGAACTTCTCCTTCCGGAAGGTGCGGGATAGGTAAATCGTGATGGGAACCAGGGAGATGACCAGCAAGATGACCGCGAAAGCCGAGCCGATGCCGATGGATTGGCCTTCGCCGATCAGGTAGCTGATGACCAGTGCGCTGATGAGTTCCAGGCCGTTGGTGCCCTTGTTGATGACCCAGACGACGTCGAAAGCGCGCAGGGATTCGATGATGGTGATGACCACGATCACGATGTTGATGGGGGCCATGGCGGGGAAGACAATGCGGAAGAAGGTCTGGCGGCCGTTGGCGCCGTCGAGGGATGCGGCTTCCTTCAAGGACGCGTCGACACCTTTGAGGCCGGCCAGGTAAAGGATCATGACGTAGCCGGCGTGGCGCCACGTGGCTGCGACTAGGGCGGCCCAGATGTTGACGTCGGAATTGCCAAACCAGTCCACTGCCTGGGGGGTGCCGGCGGTGCCGAGCAGGAAGTTGAGCAGGCCGTTGTCCTTTTGGTAGAACAGCTGCCAGATGATCCCGATCAACGCCAGTGACAGCATGACCGGGACAAAGAAGATGCTTTGGTAGATCTTTGATCCGCGGATCTTCTGGTCCAACAGGACGGCCAGCAACAGCCCCAATGGTGTGGCGATGAGGGCCAGGAAGACCAGCCACAGGATGTTGTGTTGGACGGCGGGCCAAAACGCGGGGCTGTCGTTGAACACGTAGTTGTAGTTCGCCAAGCCGGCGGCCTTGATGTCGGAGAGGGCCAGCCCGTTCCAGCGGGTGAAGGACAGGAGCACGGACAAGAGGGTGGGAATCCAGACGAAGGCCAGCTGGATCAGGGTGGGGATCCCCACCATGAAGCCCAGGACCACTTTGTCCCGCCGTGAGAGCCGCCGGACCTTGCGGGCGGTTCCGGGGACATGTCGCGCCCGGCCGGATCGGGGTGACCCGGCCGGGGAAGTCTGTGAAGTATCGGTGGTGCTGCTCATGACGGGCAATCTCGCTTCCTCAGTGGAACAGTGGGTGCAACGCGTGGCGGCAGGCAGTTTCCCGCCGCCACGCACGGAGCCTACTGGGCTGCGTAGAGGGCCTTGGCCTGGGCTTCGAGGTTTTTGACGTCGATGGAGCCGTCCTTGAGGAAGCCCTGCAGGGCGGGGATCATGACGTTGTTGGCCATGGCGGGCAGGGCGTCGCGGTCGAAGAATTGGCTGATGCTCTTGGCGTTGGCGATGACATCGGCGCACTTCTTGTTCAACGGGCTGAAGGAGGCGGTGTCGGCGCCCTTGACGGTGGCGATGTTGGAGGGGTCCACCTTGGCGTAGGCGTTCTGCCCGGCCGGGGTGCCCATGAAGGCCATGAAGTCCCGGGCGGCCTGGTTGGTGCCGCCCTTCTTGGAGAGCAGCAGCCCGTCGATGGGGGCCTCGACGGCGTCCTGGCCCTCCATCGCGATCTCCGGGAACGGGAAGAAGTCGATGTCGTCCAGGGTGGCCTTGTCCGTGAACTGCTGGGTCACGAAGGAACCGAGCAGGTACATGCCGGACTTCTTCTTGCCCAGGGAAATGGCTGAATCCTGCCAGGTCATGCCCAGTGCGGCCGGGTTCTGGTAGGGGAGGAGTTCCTTCCAGGTGTCAAAGACGTCGCTGACTTTCTTCTGGTCCCAGGATTCCTTGTGGGCGGTCAGATCCATGTGGAACTGGTAGCCGTTCAGGCGCATGTTGATGTAGTCGAAGGTGCCCATGGCCGGCCAGCCGTCCTTGTCGGCGAACTCGATCGGGATCAGGCCATCGGACTTCATCTTTTTTGACAGGGTCGTCAGGGCATCGAAGGTGGTGGGGACTTCGTAGCCCTTTTCGGCCCAGAGGCTCTTGCGGTAGAAGAAGCCCCACGGGTAGTTGTAGTTCGGGACAAAGTACATCTTGCCGTCAGGACCCGTGGAGGCCTTCTTCATGGCGGGGGAGAAGCTGCCGCCAATTTTTTCCCACACATCGTCGATCGGTGCGAGCAGGCCCTGCTTGGCGTAGTACTGCATGCGGTAGCCGGCGAACCAGGTGAAGGCGTCGTCGGGGCTGCCCTGCAGGTAGGTGGCGATCTTGTTCTGGAAATCGTTGTGGGGCACCACATTGGTGGTGACGGAAATCTTTGACTGCGCAGTGAACGCGTCGGTGACCGCCTTATATGCGGCCTTGGGAACATCATCCGAGGAACCGGAACCAAAGGTCAGGGACGTCGACGCCGATGCCGAGGCGCCCGGGGCGGAACCGCCGGTGCAGGCCGCCAGGAGTGGGAGGCCGGCGGCGCTGACGGCACCGATGCCCAAAGTTTTCAACAGCGTGCGGCGATCGAAGCCGGAGCGGGCGGAACTGAACGGGGAACTGCCTTCGTTGTGTGACATGATCTCTCCCTTGAGTCTCAAGCAGTGTGAGTTGGTTCACATACTCACATCATGAAACTCTCAAAAGAGCACGTCAAGATGCAAAAGAGAAAATTTTCGATCACGATTTGAGAACGTCGACTCGGGCTGGTGCGGCAGCAAGGCTGGCATTGCTAGCCGACCGCGGCCGAAGTGCGTGGTGCCATCCAAATGCGGATGGCCCGCCGCGATGCTCGAAAATGTGCACAATCGCTCATTATTCGATCACCGCGGCGGGCCGCCCCATTGCCGGGAACTGCTATTTTGCGAACAGGGCGTTGACCTGGTTGTTGGCGTCCGTCAGTGAGCTGGCGGGGGATTTGCCGGAGACCACGGCATCCATGGCCGGCTTCATGATGGCGTCGACCTTTGCGGCGTTGTCTGTGATCGGGAACAGGAACGTGGTTCCGTCCTTGACCTGCTGGGTGAAGGCACTGACGTCGGTGCCCTTGGCCGTGAACGCCTTCTCGGCAAGTTCGGATGAAGTCTTGATGGCCGGGAAAACGACGGCCTTGGACGCCACGACGTCCTGGCACTTGGCCGAGGCCAGGTATTCGACCCACTTGGTGGCGCCGGCGGGGTTCTTCGTGGTGGCGGAGATGGAGTCGGCCAGGCCGTTGAACATGCTGGAACGCTTGCCGTCAGCACCTGTGGGGGTGGGGGCGATGCCCAGCTTCATGCCCTTGTAGCTGGAGTATTGGCCGATCATCCAGTCACCGTTGGTGTTGATGGCGGCCTTGCCGGCGCCGAAGGTGTCGGCAACGGAGGCGCCAATGGTGGTTTCCAGTTTCGGCATGTAGCCCTTGTCGGCCAGTGACGCCCACCAGGAGATGGTGTTTTGGAACTTCGGGTCGTCGTAGTTGTACTTGGTGCCCCACGGGTTCTTGTCGGTGTGGGTCCAGCCGGTGGTGCCGGTCAGGTAGCTCCACTCCGTCTGCCCCTGGCCGGAGCCGCTGCCGGCCAGGCCCAGGCCGTAGACGGCCACCTTGGTCTTGTCGAAGCCGGCCTCGTCGCCGCGCTTGCCGTTCTTGTCCACCGTCAAGTGGGCGATCGCCTTTTCGTATGTGCCGCCGTCGGTTGGGTTCCAGCTGAGCTTCTTCATGGCGTCGTCGGAAAGGCCGGCAGCTGCCGTCATGGTCTTGTTGTAGAACATGCCCACGGTGTCCCAGTCCTTGGGCAGGCCGTAGCGCTTGCCGTCCTGGCCAACCCACAAGTCAGCCAGGCCGGCGATGTACTGGCTGGTGTCGATCTTGTCGTTCTTCACCGCATCATCCAGGGGCAGCAACTGCTTCTTGTTGGCGAAGTCGGCGAACTTGGAAAGGTGGTCGGTGAACACATCTGGTGCGGTGCCGGCGACGAACGAGTTCGTCAGGGTGGACCAGTAGTCGTCCCAGCCGCGCTGGGTGATCTTCACCGTCAGGTCCGGGTTGGCGGCGTGGAAGTCGGTGGCGCACTGCTGGTAGGCGGGCAGCTGGTTGGCGTCCCAGAGCCAGTAGTCGATCTGGCCTTTGGCGGCTGCGGAGGAGGCGCCGCCTCCGCAGGCGGACAGCGACAGGGCGACGACGGCCAGTGCGGCAACGGTGCCGAGGGTCTTCTTCATGGTGAACCTTTCAATGCTTTTGGACAGGATGGGGCAAGGCGGGTTGGGGCGGGGTGGGACGGGAGGTGCTATTTGATGCCGGAGAAGCCGATGGAGTTGACCACCTTCTTGCCGAAGGCGAGGAACAAGATCAGGATGGGCAGGGCCGCGATCAGGGTGGCGGCCATCAAGCCGCTCCAGTCCGGGGCGCCCTGCGGGGACTGGGACTTGAACACGCTCAAGCCCACGGTCAGGACCCGCACATTTTCGTCCTGGCCCACCAGCAGCGGCCAGAAGTAGTCGTTCCAGGCGGCGATGAAGGTCAGCAGGGACAGTGTGGCGACGGGGCCGACGGCGTTCGGCAGGACCATCTGGAAGAAGATCCGCCAATGGTTGGCGCCGTCGAGCTTTGCGGCCTCCTCCATCTCGCGGGACATACCCAAGAAGAACTGGCGCAGGAAGAAGATCGCGAACGGGGTCATGAGCATGGTGGGCAGTGCGATGCCCAGGAAGGTGTTGAGCATGCCCAGGTTCTTGATCAGCAGGAAGTTCGGCAGGGCCGTGAAGATCGGCGGCACCAGCAAGGTGGCCAGGAACAACGTGAACACCTTGTTCCGTCCAGGCCACTGCAGCCGGGCGAAGGCATAGGCGGCCAGCGCGCTGAAGAAGACCTGGGCGAGCGTGATCATGGTGGCGACGATCATCGAGTTGCGCAGGTACAGCCAGAAGTTGATGGCCGCGCCGGAGCCGCCCTGGGCAAGCGCCTCCTCGGGACTCTGCATGCCCAGGACCCGTTTGAACGCACCCCAGGTGAAGTCCGCCGGCAGCAGGTTCGCGGAGTTGGCCGCCAGGGAGTGGTTGTTCGACAAGGCGGTGCGGATCATCCACAGGAACGGGACCACCGTGATCAGGATAGCCAGGGTCAGCACGGCCCAGGCGCTGATCCGGCCCCAGTTCAACGGCTGCCGTGGGTGGGTGGTGCGTTCTGCACGCTTGCTGCGGGCCGGTGGTGTGCGGCGTCGTTGTGTGGTTGTCATGGGGGTGTTCCTTAGTCCAGCTCGGATTCGTTGCCGCGCAGGAATTTCATCTGCAGGAAGGCAACGATGCCGAGGATTGCGAAAAGCACCACGGACAGGGCCGACGCGTAGCCGAAGTCCTGCTCGCCAAACGCTTTTTCGTAGATGTACATCTGGATGACGCGGGACGCATTGACGGGCCCGCCGCCGGTGGTGACCGCGACGGTGTCAAAAATCTGGAAGGAGCCGATGACGGTGACCACCAGGACCAGCACCATGACCGGGCGCAGCAGGGGCATGGTGATCTTCCAGAACGTCTTCCACGGTCCGGCCCCGTCCAGGGAGGCCACCTCGTAGACATGGCTCGGGATGGCCTGCAGGCCGGCGAACAGGAGCAGGGCCGTGTAGCCCATGTGGCGCCACACGTTGATGAACGCGATGGTGGGGATGGCCCAGGTTTCGCTGCCAAAGAAGGCCACCCGGGGCAGGCCCATCCATTCGATGACCTGGTTGACGATGCCAATCTGGTAGTCGAGCATCCAGAACCACAGCAATGCCACAATGACATTTGCGATCAGGTACGGCAGCAACAGCACGCCCCGTATCAGGGTCGACTTGGCCACGTGGTACATCAGCAGGGCCAGCCCGAGGGCGAAGATGGTTTGGAACACGATGTTCAGAACGACATATTCGCCCGTGACGCTCATGGCGTTCCAGAACAACTTGTCTTGAGCGATTTTCACGTAGTTTTGCAGCCCGACCCAGACGGGACTGCCAAACAGTCCGTAGTCCGTCAGGCTCAGGTACAGGCCGCGGATGGTCGGGACGAGGTAGAAGACGACGAAGCCGACCATGGCCGGGGCGATGAAGACCAGGGCAATCCGTAAATCGGTCTTGCCGCGCTTTTTGGGTGTCCGGACGACGACGTTGGCGGGGTGGATCTCGGCCGCGATTTTGGTGGCGCTCATCTACGGCCCCCTTTCTATATGTGATGCAGCTAACAACTAATTGAGGAATCTACACGAGTAAATCTGACGTGGCAAGACTTCTTTGATGCCTTATTTTCATTGGCATATTGTGACTCCATAAAACTGTTGACTCGAGTAGATATTGATGCGAGACTTCTTCGACAAGTAATCCACGTCACATGAAAGGTCATCCATGTCGATCACCCTTGGCATCGTCGGCGCCGGCCAGTTTGCCGGCCAGTTTGCCAAACTCTTCGCCCTGCACCCGGACGTCAGCGCAATCACGGTCACGGACGTCGTGCCCGAACGCGCCGCCGAGCTCAATGAACGCCTGTCCCTTGACGGGACGGTGGCAGACTTTGACGCGATGCTCGCCTCCGACGTCGACGCCGTCGCGATCTTCACCCAGCGCTGGACCCACGGTCCGCTGGTCCTGAAGGCACTGCGGGCCGGAAAGCACGTGTACTCGGCCGTGCCCATGGCCGTCTCGGAAGAGGAGATTGCCGCCATCATCGAGGCCGTCCGTGAGACGAAACTGACCTACATGATGGGGGAGACCAGCTACTACAACCCCGCCACCGTCTACGCCCGCGGCAAGCAGGCCGATGGCGCGTTCGGGCGGGTCTTCTACGCCGAGGGCGACTACGTCCACGACATGGACCTGGGCTTTTATGAGGCCTACCAGTACAGCGGCGGCGAGCAGTGGAAGAGCACCGCCAGCTACCCGCCCATGCTGTACCCCACCCACTCGGTGGGCGGCGTCCTGGGCGCCATCGACGCACACGCCGTCAGCGTCAGCTGCATCGGCGTCAAGGACCAGCGCGGCGACGGCGTCTTCGACAAGGACGTCAGCCAGTTCAACAACGACTTCTCCAACGCCACCGCCCTGTTTGAGCTAAACGACGGCGGCGCCATGCGGATCAACGAGATGCGCCGCGTGGGCTACCCGTCCCACATCCGCGAATCCCGGTTCCGCTACTTCGGCACCGAGGCCAGCATGGAGCAGCTCGCCGAGGTCAGCGTCTGGCAGGACAAGGAATCCGTCACGGACATCTCCGCCGACCTTGCAACGCACGCCACCATGTCCGCCGACGACGAGTCGCTGGCCCATGTTGCCCCCGCCCTGCGCGACGCGTTCATGTCCGGCCACGCCCCGGTCCACGACGTCGCCCGGCTGCCCGGTGAATTTTCCGGTGCCCCGAACGGACACGAGGGCAGCCACCACTTCCTGGTGGACGACTTTGTCAGTGCCGCCAACACCGGATCCCTGCCACCGGTCAACGCCTGGGTGGCGGCACGGTTTACGCTGCCCGGCATCATTGCGCACCAATCAGCGCTGCAGGGCGGGGCGCGGCTGGCCATCGGCGACTTCGGCGATGCGCCAGCGGAAATGTAGCTAGCATTGTCATCATGAGCGAACCGGCGGTGCGACCCCCGAAAATGGCAGTGACACGCAAGGACGTGGCACGCTATGCGGAGGTCAGCACCGCCGTCGTCAGTTATGTGGTCAATGGCGGGCCAAAGAACGTTTCCCCGGCCACCGAGGCCCGCGTCCGGGACGCCATCTCGGTGCTGGGCTACCGGCCGAACGCAGCGGCGCGGGCGCTAAAGCTCGGCTCCAGCCGCATGTTGGGGTTGATCGTGCCGGACAACACCAACCCGTTCTTTACGGAGTTGGCCCACGCCGTGGAGCAGGAGGCCGGCGCGCTGGGCTATGCGGTGCTGCTGACCAATTCCGACGGCAGCCAAGCGAAGGAACTCACCCACGTCCGCAACCTGGCCGCCCGCCAGGTGGACGGCGTATTTTTGGCCAGCGTCCTCTTTGAACCCGAGCTGGCTGAACTCGTCGCGGCCGACATTCCCGCGGCGTTGCTGACCAACAACAAGGCCGCGCCCGGATTCTCCTCGGTGGGCACCGACCTGCGCGGCGGGGCGAAAGCCGCCGTCGAGCATCTCATCGGACACGGGCACACGAGGATTGCCCTGGCCATGGGCAGCAATGTGGCCGGCGACGTGGACGACCGCGAGCTGGGCTGGCTGGACGCGCTGGCCGGCGCCGGCCTGCCGGAGGGCCCGATCGTACGGAGCCTGTTCACCCGCCCCGGCGGTTACGTGGCCGGGCAACGGCTGCTCGCCTCGGCGGAGCGCCCCACCGCTGTCTTTGCCAGCTCGGACATGCAGGCGATAGGCATTCTGCGGGCCCTGCACGAGGCCGGGCTGTCCCTGCCGGATGACATGGCGATTGTGTCCTTTGACGGATCCACCGACGCCGAATACAGCTGGCCTGCCCTGTCCACGGTCAAGCAGCCGGTCCGGGCCATGGCGCGGGCCGCCGTCAACTCCCTGGTTGGCGCGGACAAGGGTGAGGCGCCGCGGCACAGCGTCATCCCCTCGGAGCTGATTGTCCGCCGCTCCTGCGGCTGCCCCTAGCGGACTCTATGTTGCAGTTGTTGGACCAAAACCACCGAAAATCGACGAATTCGGTCCAACAACTGCAACATAGCCGAGGGGTTACTTCTTCGGGGACTCCGAAGTTCTAGGCGGCGGCCAAGACGGTGCGCACGGCCAGCTGACCTGCCCCGAGCAAACCGGCCTGCGAACCGGCCAGCGACTGTTCGATCGACAGGTTGGCGGTGGCCAGCGGATGGCAGCCCTCATAAAGTTGCGAGCGGACGGCGGCAGCATAGAGCTCAATCTGGGACAAGCTTCCACCGAGCACCACTAGATCGGGGTTGATGAAATTGACCACCGTGCTCAGTGTGTGACCCAGTATGCGCCCGGCAGTGCGGACCCGGGTGGTGATCTGGGGGTCGCCGTCGAGCACGGTTTCCAGGAGCTCGGAAATGCTGGACATGGGAATCCCGGAGTCGTTGAGCTGCTTGATCAGTGCGCCCCCGCTCGCCACGGTTTCCAGGCAGCCACGGTTTCCGCACGAGCACGGGAGGTCGCCGGCATACGGAATCTGGACATGGGCAATGTCCCCCGCTGCGCCCGAGCCGCCCCGATAGACGGCGCCGTTGAGGATCAGGCCGCAGCCGAGCGCCGCCCCTGCCTTGACGAAAAGGGTGTTCTGTTGCTGCTTCGTGTTCGGATTGCGTTGCAGCCGTAGCGCGTGTTCGCCCAGGGCCATCATGTTGACGTCATTGTCCACGGCAGCCGGTACGTTGAATTCCGAGGCGAGCCAGGACCGCGCATCGAAAAGGTGCCAGCCGCGCATCCGGGAAGGCAGGACCACCGTGCCGGCGTCAAAGTTCACGGGCCCCGGCAATGCCATCCCCACGCCGCGCAAGGGTGAGCCGTCGGAGCAATCTGTCAGGCTGCGCAGCATGGCGCCCACCTGCGGCATGACCCGCTCGGGTCCCTCGGAGATGTCGATGGCGCCCAGTTTCGACTCCAACAGATACCCGGACAAATTCAGCCGGCCCACCCAAACATGTTTGGCGCCCAGGTCCGCCGCCAAAATGTGGCCGGCATCCGGAACCAGGGACAGCATGGTGGCCCTCCGCCCGCCGGTGGACAATCCGGAGCCCGATTCGGTGATCAGCCCGGCTTCCAGCAGCGCGGTGACCTTGAGGGTGATGGTCGACGGGGCCAGGTTCAGGGTTCGGGCCAGGTCGGCTCGCGTCTCTGCGGCGCCACAGGCGATCATGGACAGGATGTTGGAGGAGAATTCTGTCATCGAAAGGTCTTTCGGGCCTGACTTCTTTACGGTCTTGGCGTAGGAGGGTTTGTAGCCCATGGACGTTCCCTTCATGGCCGCTAGCGTGCGGAGGAAGCCTTTGCTCCCTCCGCACATTCATCCGATGTCTCCTGAATCACAGTAGCCGATCGGGAGACATCGGGAGAATTATGCCGGCACAAGCTCCCGGGCACGGAGGGCGGCGCCGAAACGGCCCGCGGCCATGCCCAGGCCAGCGGTGACAAGGCGTGGCCGACGGTGGAAACTCAACACCGACTCCAGCCGTTCGCCGACCGGACCGAGCAATTCATCGCCCGCCTCGGCGAGGCCGCCGCCCAGGACAATCACCTCGGGAGCCAAAAGCGCAACCGACTGGGCCAGTGCCAACGCAAGCGCGTCAAAAGCGGCGTCCATCACGGCCCGGGCGGCTGTGTCGCCGCCGGCCGCCGCGGCCATGACGGTCCGGGCACCGGCAAGCCTGCGCCCGGTTGCCATTGCGTAGTTGCTCACAATGCCACTCGTCGAGGAAAGCGTCTGCAGGCAACCGGCCGCCCCGCAACTGCAACGCATTGCCGTGCTGCTGTGCAACGGTTCCACGCGTGAATGGCCAATCTCGCCGGCGAAGCCACCCCCCGTGAACATGCGACCGTTGATGATGATGCAGCTGGCAATTCCCGTGCCAATCACCACCACCAAGGCATTGTTGGCACCCCTGGCGGCGCCAAGCTGATGTTCGGCAAGTCCGGCCATTTGGACGTCATGGCCCAGCGCCAGGGGCAAACCGACGCGGTGCTTGACCATCGCGCCGATGGGCACCTGTGACCAGCCGAGATTCGCCGAGGCGATCACCATGCCGGTCAACGGGTCAACGATTCCCGGGATGGAAAGCCCGACGGCGGCGGGCCGGGCACCCGAAGAGGCCCCGGAGTGCGAGCGAATGATGTCTTCGATCTGATCGACCATGGCGTCCGGATCGCCAACGACGGTGGGCACCGACTCGCTGGTGATGAATGTTCCGGAGCCGTCGGCCAGGCCGAACTTGATGTCCGTCCCGCCGACGTCGATGGCCAGAACGGGTGCTCCGGGGCCCAACGGCAGGGGAGCCGGGGTGAGACTGTCCATGGTCAGCCCTTCACCGCACCAGCCACCATGCCCTGGGCCATCTTCTTCTGGACGATGACGAAGAGGACGATGACGGGGATGGCCATCAGCGTGGAACCGGCCATGACGCCGCCCCAGTCGGTGGCCTGGTTTTGTCCGCTGAACCCCTGTAGCCATAGCGGCAGCGTCTTCTTGTCATCGCTGGACATCAGTACCAGGGCCAGGGTGTACTCGTTCCAGGCGGCCAGGAAGGCAAAGATGCCCGACGCCACCAGCCCGGATCCCAGGAGCGGGAACGTCACCTTGAAGAAGGCTCCCATGCGGGAACAGCCGTCAATCATGGCGGACTCTTCCAGTTCCACGGGGATGCCGTCCACGAATCCCTTGAGCATCCAGATGGTGAACGGCACGGAGGCGCCAATGTAGAGCACGCTCAGGCCAAGAACGGAGTTGAGCAGGTGCCAGCTGTCCATCATTTTGTACTGCGAAATGAACAATGCCTCAGCCGGAATCATCTGCACCACCAGCACGGAGAGGATCAGGGCCCGGCGTCCGCGGAACCGGAACCGGCTCAACGCCACGCTGGCGAAGAACGCCACCAGCAGCGCGGCGAGCACCACAATCACCGCCGTTGAAAGACTCATACGCAGGGCCGACCAAAAGCTCTCATCGTTCAGGATTTGCTTGTAGTGGGCCAGGGTGAAGTCCAAAGGCAGGAACGACGGCGTCCGTGACTGCAGGGTCTTGTCGCTGACCAGGGAATTGTTGATGAGCCAATACACCGGGAAGATCCACAGCAGTCCGAAGACCAGCCCAATGGTGTTTAGCGTGACGCGCCGCGAGAGCGCTTGTTTGCGGGCCATCTAGAGATCCCCCTGCTTGAGAACCTGGGTGACGTAGCGCCAGGTCAAAATGAGTGTAATGAGGAGCATGATCAGGGCAGTTGCGGAGGCAACACCGTAGTTGCCGCCGGCCAGGCCCACCTGGTAGATGTACGTTCCCAGGACATTTGTTTCGTCGGTGATGCCACCGTTCTTTTGCAGAATGTAGATCTGGGTGAATACCCTCAAGTCCCAGATGACTTGCAGAATTCCCACCAGGAGCAGCACGGGCGCAATGGTGGGGGTAATGATCTCGCGGAACTGGGTCCAGCCGCTGGCGCCATCCATATTGGACGCCTCGAGCATGGATTCATCGATCTGGGTGATGGATGCATAGACCATGAAGACCACCAGGGGTACGCTCATCCAGGTCACCAGCATGCCGGCCACAATGAAGAAGGTGAGCGGGTTGGAGAACCAGTTCATGTTGGCTGCCGATTCGATGCCCATATGGGCCAGCAGCCAGTCAACAATCCCTGACCGTGAATCGAAGATCCACTGGAATACCTGCAGCGAGGAAACTACCGGAAGTGCCCAGGCCAGCAGCATGGCCGTTTGGACGAAGATGGAGACGGCCCGTGAAACTTTCGTGAGCAAGACGGCAACCGAAATGCCGACCAGCATTGTCAGGGATGCGCAGGCAAGGCAAAAGAGCAGTGAGCGTCCCAGCGTCATCCAGAACGCGGAGTCGGACAGTACCTGGACGAAGTTGCCGAGCCCCACAAACGTTGGCGCCATGCCGAATTGCTGTTCCAGCGAGTAGTGCTGGAATGCCATGATGAGCTGGCGCACCAGGGGATAACCCATGGCCACGAGCACCACGCCGACGGCGGGGATCATGAGGACATACGGCAGCGGGCTCTTCCGGCGGCGCCGCGGCGACGTGCCCGGCCCCCCGCCGGCGTCTGTGCCGGCGGGGGACTTTTTCAAGGTTTCGACGGTCATGATGGACCAATCCTTTCCGCTTCCCGCCGGGGCGGGAGAACGAGGAAGCTAGTTGCCGTTCAGGATTTGGGCGATCTTGGCGTCCGCGGTCGCGGCGAGGGCAACACGGTCCTTGCCTGCCCCCATGGCCACGAAGAAGTCGTCCACGGTCTTTGCGCTTTCAACCAGTGCCCAGTTCCGTGCGGCCGGCGTCCCTACCGAGTTGCGGACGGCGTCGACGGTAATCTTGGACAGCTCGTCCGTACCCAAGGCGCCGGCATAGGACAGGTTGCCCGGCACCCAGCCTCCCTCGGTAGCGAAAAGCTCCTGGAAGTCCTTGCTGAAGATCAGTTTCATTGCCTCTTTTGCAAGCCCCAAAGCCTTGGTCTTGTTGGAGATGGCAACGTTGGAGCCGCCGGCAAACGGGTGGCCCACGCCCCCGGCTTCGGCGGCCGGGAAGCTGAAGTAGCCCACCTTGCCGGCGTCGACCAAGGCCTTGTCAATGTTCTTGAGGTGGAAGTTGAAGCCGAAGAACATGCCGGCCTCATCGGTGTTGAAAGCCGTGTAGGGCTGGGAGCCGATCGTGGCGTCGGTGATCGTGCCGGCCTGAGAACCGGTTTTCCACATTTCCTGCAGCTGAGTGAGACCCTTCTGGCTTTCCGGCGAAGACAGTCCGCCGACCCACTTGTCACCGGTCTGCGTTGCCAGGCGGCCGCCGTTGGTGAAGAGCCAGGTGAATGCGGATTGTGCAGAGATGCCGGGAACAAAAAGTCCGGAGAAATGAGGGTTCTTGGGCGGATTGGCGGCCTGCAACTTGGCCGCGGCCGCGGTCAGCTCGTCAATGGTGGTGGGAACTTTCACCCCGGCCTGGGCAAAGAAGTCCTTGCGGTAGAACATGATGCGGCTGCCGGCGTAGAACGGCGCGGCATACATTTTCCCGTCCACCGTGCCCAGGTCCACCAGGGACTGTGTCAGTTCCTTGCCACCGAGAGCTTCCTTCATCCCCGTCAGATCGGCCAGGGCGCCCACAGCGCAGAACGTGGGGGACTGCGTGTTGCCGAGCTCAATGATGTCCGGGGTTGAATCGGAGCTGGCCAGTGCCGTTTGGAGCTTGGGAACAATGCCGTCCCATTCCTGCTGCTCAATGGTCAGTGTGGAACCGGGAAACTTTGATTCAAACGTGGTCTTCAGCCAGGCCTGGGCCTTGTCCGAGACGGAATCCTTCATGAACCATACGCGCAGCTTGGCGGGCTTGCTCACGTCGTTGCCGGCCTGACTGCCCGAATCGCTGCCACATGCGCTCAAGAGCGCTGCGGTGCCCAAAGCCCCACCCAATCCCAGAAGTCCGCGCCGGCTAAGTTCTTTCATGGTTTCCTCCGCAATTGTTCGTGGTTTGTCTATCGGGTCCGGTGACGATCACAGGCCCTCGTAGATGTCATTGAAGACGCCCGGACACTTGGTGCGGAAGAGGGTAGGCGATACTTCGATGTCGAACTTAGTTCCCCTCGTTTTCCCGTCAATGCCAGTGGCGCCGCCAAATTTTGGACAATGTTGGCGAACTTCGGGATCCCCATCAGCTACTTTCCGGGGAATTCGGTGGTCATGCCGCGAACAGGCTGGCGCCGGGCGAGGGTAAATTCGGTGCCAAACTAAGTGTGATCCGGCCCACAGTCCACTGATTCCGCCTAGCGTTGTGCATAGCCCGCCAAGGGGCAAATCTAGGAGGCATATTCATGAAGTTTGGTCTGAGCTCATACAGCTTGGCCGGGGCGTTGGCAGACGGCCGGTTGGACATTCCGGGAGTGGTTGACTGGGCTGCGGAAAACGGCAGCAACAGTTTGGAACTTGCCGACGCCGGGCTGGGAGCGGATCTGAGCCGGGAGCCGGAGCTGCGTGCCGAGCTTAAGGACAGGGCGGCCGGACGTGGCGTGCAGTTGACCAACTACGTGGTGGGGGCCGACTTCAGTGCACCTGACCGCGACGCCGAGGTGGCGCGGATCAAGCAACACGTTGATGCCGCCCACGACCTGGGCATCCAGCGGCTGCGACATGACGTGGTCCCGTGGGGCTGGAAGCCGGCTAGCCATGCCGAGTACCTGGACGCCTTCGAGGCCGTTGTCCCGGCCTGCCAGGACGTGGCCGACTACGCGTCCGGGCTGGGAATCACCACCAGCATTGAAAACCATGGCATGGCGTTCAACCTCAGCGAACGCCTTTTGCAACTGGTGCACGCCGTAGACCGCGAAAACTTCAAGATCACCCTCGACGTGGGCAACTTCCTGTGCCTGGATGAGGTGCCCGAGGCGGCGATCGCACGCCTGCTGCCGCACGCATCCATCGTCCACCTGAAGGACTTTTACCGTCGCACCAAAAACCCCGGGGAGGGCTGGCTGAAGACGGAAGCGGGCAACTACATTCAAGGCGCCGTGCTTGGCCTGGGCGATATGGACATTGCACGAATCTTCGGGATCTTCCGCGACGGCGGCTACGAAGGGCAATTCTCGATCGAATACGAGGGCCGGGAAGACTGTCTGACGGCAGTGCCCGCCGCACTGGCCAATGCCTCGCGCCTGTGGGAAGAGTCCGCCGCATGAGCGCGTTGCGAGTGGCCGTCGTCGGCCTTGGGACCATTGCCCAGACGCACCTGGAGGCGTACCGGGATTCCGATCACGCCCAGCTGGTGGCGGTGTGTGACATTGACGCCGGGCGTGCCAACGCACGGGCCCTGGAGTACGGCGTCGAGAAGGTGTTCACCGACTATCGGGACCTGATGGAGGATCCCACCGTGGATGCGGTAAGCATCTGCACGCGCAATGACACGCATGCGGACATCGTGGTCGCGGCCCTGAAGGCCGGCAAACACGTCCTGGTCGAAAAGCCCATGACCTCCACGCTGCCCGAGGCGCAGGCCGTGGCGGATGCGGCCGCTGCCAGCGATGCCGTGTTGCAGGTGGCCTACGTGCGCCGATTCTCGCCGAATGCGCTGGTGCTCAAGCAGTTCATCGAGGCCGGCGACTTGGGGGAGATCTACTACGCCAAGGCCACGTGCCTGCGACGGGTGGGCAATCCCGGCGGCTGGTTTGCCGACAAGGACCTCTCCGGAGGCGGACCGCTGATCGACCTCGGTGTCCACTTCATCGACATTTGCTGGTGGCTGATGGGGTGCCCGTCCGTCGCCTCAGTGTCGGGCAGTGTTTTCCACAAGATTGGCGCACGCAACAACATCACCAACCTCAGCCGCTACCTGTCGGCCGATTTCGACCCGGACAATCCGCCGGCCAACCCGGTGGAAGATCTCGCCACGGCCCTGATCAAGTTCAGCAATGGTGCGGTGATGCACTTCGACACCAGCTACTCGATGCACGGGACGGACGAGTCGCGGGTGCAGGTCTTTGGCGAGAAGGGCGGCGCCCAGCTCGAACCGTCGCTGAAGATCTTCACCGAACGGCACGATACTTTGATCGACATGTCCCCGGTGCTTGATTCGCCCAGCTTCAGCGCCGTCGGCTACCGCAACGAGGTGGAGCACTTCCTGGCCACCGTGCGCGGCGAAGCCGACGAAGCGGCGCCGGCCACGCATGGGCTTGAGCTGATGAAGATCATCTCGGCCATCTACGAGTCCAGCGAAACGGGCCGCGAAGTAGTCGTCTAGATCCTTCGCACCACCAAAAAACTGTGGCGCAGTGGTCGCTGGCAATCCGAGGATTATCAGCAACCACTGCGCCACAGTTTTCTTGGGCTACTTCTTCAAGGACTCCGTGATCTGGTTCATCACGGTGTTGTCCGCAAGCGTCGAGGAGTCGCCGGCTTCGCGGCCCTCGGCGATGTCCTTGAGCAGGCGGCGCATGATCTTTCCGGAGCGGGTCTTGGGCAGTTCCGGCACGACCAGGATGGTCTTGGGCTTGGCGATTGGCCCAATCTCGTGGCCCACGTGGTTGCGCAGCGTGGTCACAATGTCCGGATCGTCCACTGCGGAACCGCGCAGGATCACAAACGCCACCACGGCTTGGCCGGTGGTTTCATCTGCGGCGCCAACCACTGCCGCTTCGGCCACGGAGGGGTGGCTGACCAGGGCCGATTCAATCTCCGTGGTTGAAAGGCGGTGTCCGGAGATGTTCATGACGTCGTCCACGCGGCCGAGGAGCCAGACGTCGCCGTCGTCGTCCTTCTTGGCGCCGTCGCCGGCAAAGTACATGTCGTCGAAGCGGGACCAGTACGTGTCCTTGTACCGCTCGTTGTCGCCCCAGATGCCGCGCAGCATGGCGGGCCAAGGCTCGCGGATCACCAGGTAGCCGCCATGGCCGTCCGGCACGGAGGCGCCGAGTTCATCCACGACGTCGACGGCGATGCCGGGCATGGGTGCCTGCGCCGAGCCGGGCTTTGTGGCCGTGACGCCGGGCAGCGGGGCGATCATGATGGCGCCGGTCTCGGTCTGCCACCAGGTGTCCACGATGGGGGCCTTGTTACCGCCGATGACGCGGCGGTACCACATCCATGCCTCGGGGTTGATGGGCTCGCCCACGGAGCCGAGCAGGCGGATGGAGGAGAGGTCGTACTTGGCGGGGATGTCCTCGCCCCACTTCATGAACGTGCGGATTGCCGTGGGGGCCGTGTACAGGATGGACACCTTGTA
>JBAUMA010000622.1:0-15505 GCA_049578485.1 Specibacter sp. | reverse complement strand
GAATTGGCCGCGGCCGGCTTCCTGCCTGCCCGGGGGGAGGAACCCTCGGCCACCGTCCCGGTTGGGAGCGTCATTCGTGTAGTTCCCACTGTCGGCACGCAAGCGGCAAAGGGCACTGCGGTGACGTACTACGTGTCAACGGGCCCAGCGGCACCCACGCCTGATGCCACTCCGGATGCCGTAGCAACGCCCACCAAGTAGCACTTCGAACCGCCATGCGCGGTCCGGCAACACCCACCATTCTCCGACCAACAGATAAGGACCCCAGCACATGAGTGTTCCGCGCGTCCTCAATGGACGGTATGAGATTGGCGAGTTGCTGGGCCGCGGTGGCATGGCCGATGTGTACAAGGCCTGCGACACCCGACTCGACCGCACCGTGGCCATCAAGCTGCTTCGCGGCGACGTGGCCCGGGACTCCCAGCTCCAGGCACGGTTCCGGCGTGAGGCGCAGGCCGTGGCCGGCCTGAACCACCCCTCGATCGTTGCCGTCTACGACACGGGCGAACACGCATCAGAGGACCCGCTGCGCGACGGCGCAACCCTGCCCTACATCGTGATGGAATACGTGCAGGGGAAGACGTTGCGCGACCTGGTCAGGGTCGACGGGATCAGCATCGACCAGGCCATCGACTTCACGCTCGGTGTGCTCTCCGCCCTTGAATACAGCCATCGCGCCGGCATTGTGCACCGCGACATCAAGCCGGCCAACGTCATGGTCACCGAAGACTCCCAGGGCAGCCTGCACGACGTCAAGGTCATGGACTTTGGGATTGCCCGGACCATGTCGGATTCGGCCGCCACCATGACCCAAACCCAAACCGTCATGGGGACGGCACAGTATTTGTCTCCAGAGCAGGCCCGCGGCGAGAGTGTTGACGCCCGCAGCGACCTGTACTCGGCCGCCTGCCTTTTTTACGAGATGATTGCCGGCCGGCCGCCCTTCACGGGCGATTCTCCTGTCTCCGTGGCGTACCAGCACGTCCGTGAAGTGCCGCCGCCGCCGAGCAAGTTCAATCCAAAAATCTCCCCGGCACTTGACAGTGTCCTGCTGCGCGCCCTGCAAAAGGACCGCACCGACCGTTTCCAGGATGCGCCGTCCTTCCGCCGGGCCCTGCGCGCCGCGCGCACGGGGGTCACGCTGGCACCCGTTGCCGTAGCGGCCACGACCGACCCAGTGGACACCGTCGCATCCGCGCCGAAGCCGGCGCCCGCCGCCGTCGAACTTCCTGTTGCTGCCCTTCACGGGGACGATGGCGGCCCCTCCACCCGTGCCATGGCCAAAATATTGGCCGGCGGCACCCTTGCCTCCAACGACGGCGGCCATACAGAAGTCCCCGACGATCGAGACCGCGCCGCAAAACGTCGTCGGCGGGCATGGATCACCACGCTCTTTGTGTTTGTTGCACTCATCCTGGCCGGCGGGGCCATCTTCGGCCTCAACCTGCTCAATGCCAAGCCGCCGGCCCCGGTGGATGTCAGTGTGCCATCCGTCGCCAACTACAGCGAAGCGGATGCAACAACGGCGCTCCTCGAGGCCGGGTTTGAACCGCACATCAGCCGTGAGTTCTCCACCACGGTTGATCCCGGGGTGGTCATCCGCACCGACCCGCCTGCGGGCGCGCAGGTCCACCAGCATGCTTCCATCGATGTAGTGGTGTCCAAGGGTCCTTCCGAGGTGGTAGTCCCCAAGGACCTGGCCGGGCGGACCGAGTCGGAGATCAGGGCCCTGCTGGGATCGTTGAACCTCAGCTTTGCCCCCAACCAGTTTGTTGATGATCCACAGATCCAGGCGGGCCTGGTGGTGACCACGGATCCGGTGCCCGGCACGACCGTGCCCGTGGACTCCACCATCACGCTGAAGATCTCCAACGGCCAGGTGGTCATGCCGTCCCTCTTTGACTTGACGAAGGATCCCGCGCAGGTCAAGAAGGCCGTGACGGCCGCGCTTTTGAAGGCGTCCCCGTTGCTGCAGCTCGAGTTTGTGTACGTGGAAAATTCGGCCGTGGCACCGGGCATGGTGATGCGCCAATCGGAGGCTGCGGGAACCCAAGTGCCCCAGCGCAGCAGCATCGTCGTCACGCTGGCCAAGGCCCCGACTCCGGCCACCCCGACACCCACGCCAACACCGGCCGCCAGATCCACGGCAACGCCCACCTCGACAGCTCCGACGGCGTCACCGACACCTGCCAACTGATTCGCCCGGATACACGAAAACCGCCCGGGAGGCGGTTTTCGTGTATCCGGGGTGGATGTTTAGTTGTTGATGAGGGGGGTCAGGGTTGCCGCCTTGGCCGCGGCCCCCGCCAGGCCCACGGATTCAAGCCAGTTGCCGACCATCTGGTATCCGCCCTGGGTCAATACCGACTCCGGGTGGAACTGCACACCGCACAAGGGAGCTTGCCGGTGGGACAGGCCCATGACCACTCCGTCGGCCGTTTCGGCGGTGATTTCCAAAACCTCGGGAACGCTTGAGCGCACCACGGCAAGTGAATGGTAGCGTGTGGCGGTGACGGGGCTGGGTAGCCCGGCAAAGACGCTGGTGCCGTGATGGCTGACGTCACTGGTCTTGCCATGCATGAGCTGTTCAGCGTGGGTGACAATGCCGCCATAGGCCTCGGCGAGGGCCTGATGCCCCAGGCAGACCCCAAACATGGGCTTGTTGTTGGCGCCGCACCACTTGATCAGATCAATGCAGACGCCCGCCTCTGCAGGCGTCCCGGGCCCGGGCGAAACCAACACGCCGTCCCTCGCGGCGGCGAGCTCGACCGCCTCGGCCAAGGTGACGTCGTCGTTCCTGACAACCGTGGTCTCGGCACCCAGCTGCTGCAGGTAGCCCACCAGGGTGTAGACAAAGCTGTCGTAGTTGTCGATTACCAAAATGCGTGTGGTCATGGCTGAGAACCGCCCCCTATCGTTGAATCGGTCAATGGGTTGAACTGGGAAAGCCAGGGAAAGACGAATTGCATCAAAACCAGCACCGCCGCGACTACGAACAACACCGTGGTGGCGATGCGGAACCACAGGGGGCCCGGCAGATGGCGGAACATCCATCCGTACATGGTCAGCCTTTCTTGTTCGCTGCGACTTGGGTGGCAATGGCGGCCGGGGGGCCGGCGCTGGCCGGCTGCCAGGACTCCATCACGGAGTATGCGATGATGCGTTCCTCGGAACCAAACCGGGGGTTGCAACTGGTCATGGTCATGAACCGTTGGGTGGGTTTGGCGTCCTTTTGGGTGGGCACCGGCAGCAGCACATCCGCCTCGGTGGGAAGCACAATCTCATTGTTGCGGAACACATAGGTGTAGTAGCCGTCCCGGGTTTGGACGTAGATCTTGTCCCCGGGAACCAGCGTATGGATGGCGTCAAGGACGGCGCCGTGGGTCTGCCGGTGCCCGGCCACCACAAAGTTCCCTATTCCGCCGGGCATTGCCGTGCCGTCATACCGGCCCAAGCCGTACGTGTCCAACTGCGCCGGTGCGGTCCCCTCCACCAGCGGCCGGCTGTAGGTTTTGCCGAACCGGGGAATGTACACCACACCAAAGATCGTCCCGGGTACGTCCGGTGCAGCCATCACCTTCGGCGGTCCAAAGTTGGTGGGGGCGTTCGCTGCCGGGGGAGTCACGGGGCCCTTGAATTCCTGGGCGAACTGCGTGACGGCGTGCTGCTGGGCGCTGTTGGCGTCAATGTTGGTCCACCACAATTCCCACACCACAAACAGCAGCAAGATGACCCCGCAGGTAATGAGCAGTTCACCAATCACCTGCACCAGCGTGCGGAAAAACCCCTGTTTGGGGCGTTTCGCCTTCTCCCGACGGCGGGCCCGGGCCTTGCCGGAGCGGACCGCCGTGTTGCCCGAGATTAGTTCATCGACGCCTACGCCCGATCCGACGTGCACTTTCGATCGAACCACGCGAGGGATCCTCCTGAATGCGTCTGGTGGGGTCATGCAATCTGCGGATGCAGTAATTACGGCTAGAATTACGTCAACAATACCGTCAGTTGCGCGCAGCCGAGCAATTCACCGGCGCAATAGCACGGGTAATGAACCGCCCTTCAAGCAGCGGCCCGGCCGCTGCACCGTTCTCTCTGTCAAGGAGCTCCTGTGCCTGAGTCAAAATCGCGTCGCCGCCCCGTCAAGGGTCCGGCTGAGACGCCGTCGTCAAAAGCACAGCAGCCCAACGCCGCATGGTTCCTGCCCGTCATGGTCACGTTGATGCTGGTGGGGTTGTTCTGGATCATCACGTACTACATCTCGGACGGCAAGTTTCCCATCCCGAACATCGGCAACTGGAACATTGGCATTGGCTTCGGCATTGCCTTGGGCGGTTTCATGATGACCACCCGGTGGCGCAGCTAGGCGCCCTCGCCTCCGTCTTTCCCCTTTTTCCCGTAGTCCCCGGTGACGTAGTCTCCCTTGGGGTCCGCTTCAGTGTGCCCCGGGACATCCCCTGCAGTGCCATAGTCGGCCTCCACGAAGCTGCCGGCCGACTCGTCGGTGCTGGCGTCCTCGCTCCCCGTGGAACCGTAGTCGCCTTCCACGTAGCGGCCGTGTTTATCTCCCACATGGTGGCCCTGTTCCGTGCCGGCAGCACCATAGGAACCTTCGACGTAGCGTCCATGGTCCTCTGCCCGCCCGGTGCCGCCGTCGGCATTGTCACTTGCTTCGTCTTTTGCGTGCTGCCCGGCCATTGATCCGCCCAACTTTCAACGCTCTGTGGCCGCCGCCATGGCTGCGGCCACCTGTAAGTGCTTCGTATCGTTCAGTCTAGGGCGCCCACCCGTTGCGGAACAGGGCCCCATGGTGTCTGCCGGGCCGGGCGCCTGCGGCGCGATGCGCAAAGGCCCCCGCCGGGGGAGGGCAGGGGCCTTTGTTTATTGCTTCATGGCTGTTCAGCTGGGGGACTGAACTGCCACTGTATCTTTAGCGCTTGGGGCACTAAAGAGTATTTTCGCCGCGGTGGCCCGTCATGGGCATGAGCGCTGGGCCTCCCGCGAACAATAATCCACCGCTGCCCATGAAACATTGGCCGGTCACGCCGGTTGCTGCCAAGGGCGGTGCAGGGGTGTCGCGAGAACGACTGTCGGAACCACACAATGCCGGCGGGGACCTCGGATTTTCCGTGAAGAAGCGGATCCCGCCGTTGGACGGACGGTTGCAGGGGATGACCACGGCAGGGTAGAGCGTCCCGCAAACGGTCGACCCGGCAGCTCGCGCCGGACGCGCACACCTGGGAACGCCTGACTTTCGATTCGGAGCCGAACTCCGCCAATGCAACAAACCATTCACCAAAGCTTCCCCGGGATGAGACCAACCGCACATTGTGTACTTGACCATGGTAGGGAGGTGCTGACTGGCCAGTCCCGAGTGGACAACACTCTAGTTTTTAGGGTGATCCACTCGACTTT
Organism: Specibacter sp.; assembly: GCA_049578485.1. GTDB lineage: Bacteria > Actinomycetota > Actinomycetes > Actinomycetales > Micrococcaceae > Specibacter. The sequence goes on along the minus strand of JBAUMA010000622.1, from coordinate 10,096 downwards.
TTCCGGGTCCCACTTGGCCCGCGATTGCCCCTGCAGTACTTATGCCGGCGACGGCGGACAGCACGAAGCGATCGGCCGCCACCCAATGATCCGTCGAGTAGCGCCGATTGGCATGTTGTGGGCTCAGACTAGTTTATGGATGCCCCGGCCGGTGTCCTGTTGGAACCTTCATTCATCAGCCTGGCAAGCTGTTCGCGGGATTGCAGGTCCAATTTGATGAAGGTGCGGTAGAGGTGCCCTTCAACCGTGCGCAGGGATACGTTGAGCCGTTCGGCAATGGCGTTGTTGCTTTCACCCTTGGCCACAAGCGAGGCAATCTCATGCTCGCGACGGGTCATCTTCGGCCGGTCAATGGACGTGAAGGCAGGCGAGGCAAGCCCCGGCAGCTGCTCACGCATCGAGACCACCTTGCTGGCCGTCTTGCGGCTCCGGTGGACCTTGCCGCCATCGTTGAACCGCTTTTGCGCCTGGGTGGCCAATTCAACGGCGACGAGCTCAAAGCCGTACTCCACGGCCGTGGTGCTGGCCCGGTCCAGGGTGACGGGGTCCTGGGAGCGCAGCGCGCGGGACCATTCCTGGAAGAACGCCTTGGTGCCGGATTCGACCAGGTCGGAGACCTCGACCATACGCGGGACAACCCCGTTTTCCCCAACCCGGATGAGCAGTGAAAGCACTGTCAGCTCTGTGCCGGTATAGCCGCGGTCCCGGCACTCGTGCAGAAGCGCGTAGAGCTGCTTGACGCCAAGGATGCGGTGCCCGGACATTGCCCGCGCCGCCGCCGCGTAAGCCGCGGCTTCCAGATGGTGGAATGTGTTGCCGCGGCGTTGCATCCCTTCCAAACGTTTGAGTGGAACATGCACGCCGTCGGTGTCGCCGCGCATCACCATGCAGTATGCCTGCAGGCCCAGGGCCGTCGGCAGGACCAGCCAGGGGTCGTAGTCCATCAAGGCCGCGACGGCGGGTCCAAGGACCGCCAGCGCCTCATCGATGTGCCCCCGGCGGCAGTGCATCATCGCCGCCCCCAGGTCCTTCATGCCGCCCGAGTGCAACATCAAATCCGGATTAGTGAAGACCGCTGGTGCCAAGGCGCGGCGAACGATTTCCCAGTCGCCGTTGTAGATGAAAGCCGACACCGCCCGGGTGTAGGCCAGAATCGATATGTCCGGTCGGGGGAATCCCTCGGGCCTTTCAAGTACGGCGACGACCTCACCGGCAAGTGCCGCTGCGGGGCCCGTTCGTCCGGTGGTGGTGAGCACCTCACACAGCAGCGATTTCAAATGTGTCTGGTCCACAGGGTTATCGGCCAGGGGATGGGCAAGAAGTGCCGCGATCCTGGCGGATGCTGTGGCGCTTTCCCCCAACGTCACCTCCGCGGAGGCCCGCAAGGTGAGCACATCGAAGTCGGCACGGGTGGAGTTGCCGTCGAGGCGAACAACGCCAAACTTTTCTTCGTAGGCGTCCAGGGCCGCGCCAAACTTGGCCTCGAAGTCTTGCTCCGGCAGATGGGCCGCGTGGATGGCCCGCAGAGCGTCGGCCCCAACGTCGGGGGTAACCGCCAGTTCCAGGCTTCGGGCGGCCAAGGCGCGGGCCGTGTCTGCCCGGTCGTTGTTCAATTGTGCGAGTGACTGTTGTGCCAAAAGTGCCGGCTCAAATTCGGGACTCACGTACTGGCTGCTGATGTGCAAGGCATCTTGCACGCGGACCAGGTGGTTTGCCTTCGTGGCCGCTGCCAGGATTTGCTCGTCGCTGACCGGGACACCGCAATCGACCGCCCAGCGGGTGAAATTAATGAGGACTTCCGGTTCGGACGTGTCACCGGGGATGTACACCTCAGTCACTTCGGCCAGAAGGCGCCGGCTGCGTCCCACCGGGATCATGCGCCGGATGGGACCGGCCGTGGCCGGGCGGGCAAGTTGCATGGTCATGGCCGGGCCGGGGACAATCGCCACCAATTCGCGTTGTTGGATGTCATCGACCGACTCGGTACTTGTCACTTCCAGCAACACATCCAGAGGCAACGGCCCAGCCAATGCCAGGATGTCAATGATTCGGCGTGATTCCGGCCGCAGGTGATCCAGTTCCATCCGCAAGAAGTCACTGGACTCGGCCCCGAGCTTGTCCGCGGGGTGGTCGAGCATCCACACCCCGTCAACTTTTTGCAAGGAACCCTCCTCCAGCGCGCCGGAGACCAGCCCCTTCAACACCAGGGGGTTTCCGGCCGACCGGCTGGCGAGGTAGTCGGCGGCGGGGCTTGAAACCTTGCCGTCCAAGACGTCTTCCAGGAACGCCTGGACGTCCGCGGATTTCAGGGAGGCAAGTTCAAATCGAGCCAAATGGCCGTCGCGCCACAATTCCCGCAAATACGTGCGTTGGCTGCCCGGCTGGTCGACCAGGATCAGCTTGACCTCGGTGGACATGACCACTTGCATGATGACGGCGGCGCTTTGTTCGTCGATGAACTCGCCGTTGTCGACCATCAAAAATACTTTGTCGGCGACTTCAAATCCAGCGCGAACCTGGCTCAACAGTCCGTTGAGAACCTCGTAATAGTCGCTGCTGCGGATCAGGTTGGGCCCGACCCTCGCGTTGACGGCGCCAAAGGGCACGGCAGAGAGTGCTTTGCTGGGCGAAAGCCGGATTGTGACCGATCCGGTGCCCAGGGCATTGAGGACCTGACCGAGCATCCACGTCTTCCCGGCACCGTGCGGTCCAACGACAAGTACACCCCTCGATGAATTGTCATTTAGCTGTGCAACGATATCCCCAATATTTGCCCGGCGGGCCACGCTTCCCCATTTCGTGCGTCAAGGCCGCCCCCAAGCAGACGGCGGCCGAGCCATTTTCAGAGTGAACTCCAGGACTCTATTCCCAGGTCGATCCAGTTTCTTCAGTCTAAGGACGGCGTGGCAAATAGTCGATGTTTCTGCCCAATAATGTCACCGAAACGGGTTACATTATTGTCTCGGCAAGAGTTAAAGGTCTACACTTCGGGCGACAATTCAATCTGCTTTCCCCGCGTGACTTGCCTGCCACCTCGGGGCGGCCAGCGCCGTCGCACTTTAGTCAACGAGTTGGTGTCGGACCCAAACTTTGGGTTCTACATAGACGGCATGGTCGTGCTCCACCGAGACGCGGACCGGTGTCAAAGCCCCAGGCACCCCCACCGCTCCGCTGGAAAGCATCTCAAGGCCCGTCCACTCCCGCCACTGTGCCAGTGTTCCCGGAATCACCATGGCCAATGGGCAAACCTTTACAACGGCACTGCACGGCATTGTGCGCCGGATCCGGCAAGTATGAATGCCCGTACCAGCACAGCATCCCAGCCCCGATCCGGAAGATTGGCCACAGACCTGTCCCATGCCATCGGGACACCATGGATCTTCCCGATCACCGTCGACGGACCATCCAAGGGCGAGTAACTGATACTCGGGGAAGACTTCCGTCAACTTTCCATGAAACCTGTTGGCTAGGGGGCCAGGCGCATGAACATTGGCCAAGTGTTGGGCAATGACCACATTTGATCAATTAAATTCGAGCGCTCGGCCAGCGTAACTTAAGGTCAACTCCATCTCCCGACCCTCCGGGTCAAATGACGCTGCCGCGCGCCTGGGTGTCGCGCGCAAAGAATAAATGACACCCGAGGGACCCGCTGATCTCCACGGAAGACGTTTTGACTATTTGAATGGCACTAATGTTGGATTCCATGCAGCCTGAGTGGAGCCCGCGGATAACCTGGGCCAATTTGCCCACGAATGTGCAAAAGGGCATTGAGCAGATTCTGGGATCGCCTGTTGCACAAGCGCGCGGTCAGCGAGGCGGCTTTTCACCCGGCACGGCCGACAGGGTGGTAACAGTTTCAGGGCGTCGGGCGTTTATTAAGGCGGTAAGTGCGGGTCTGAATGAGCATTCTCCCGCCATCCACCGAAAAGAAGCCGTGATTTCCGGGGCGTTGACAGACCACGTGCCGGCTCCCGCATTGATCGGAACTTTTGATGACGGGGAATGGGTGGCCCTCGTCTTGGAGGACATTCAGGGGCACCTACCCCACACCCCATGGCGGAAAGATGAACTGACAATTGTGTTGGACGCCTTACATGCCTTGGCCCAGGCACCTGTCCCGGCGGCACTGCGCCACTTGCCTGCACTGCAGCAGGAGCTCTCCGATGAGTTCAAGGGGTGGGAACGCATACGGGCGGATCCGCCTGAGGCCTGCGATTCGTGGATCCTGGAGAATCTCGATCAATTGGAACGGCTTGCGGGATCCGGTTGGCGGGACTTGGAGGGTAATTCGCTTGTCCATACGGACCTACGGGCCGACAATATCTTGATAACGTCCGACAACATCGCGATTCTTGTCGACTGGCCTTGGGCCTGTATCGGTTCACCGTGGATGGACGCTCTCTCCGTCCTTGTCAATGTGCGGGCGTTCGATCCCACTTTTGACGTGGAAACCCTGTTGCATTCACACAAGGCCTTTGATTCGGCCACGCCGGAGAAGATTGACCACGTGCTTGCGGGCCTTGGCGCCTACTTCATTGACGCTGCCAGGCTGCCTCCCCCTCCGGGGCTGCCCACCGTTCGGGCATTCCAAAAGCAGCAGGGTGACGCCGTGGTTCATTGGCTCCGTCTACGTCTCACCGCCGCGAGTTGAATGTGGCTTGCCCGGTTTAGCCTACCCATCAACCTTCCGCGCAATGATCGTATAGGTGCACGGCACAAGATCGCGCTCGGATTCCGGCCAGCCGAACCCATCTGCCAGCTCAACCATGCGGGGCGCGAATTTCCACGGAAGCGTTTTTCCCTCCTCCACACGCAGGATCTGCAGCCCCACCCCGATGAGCGCATTGATGATCTCGGACAACGGATGGGCCCACTGATACGTCCGGGAGTGGGTTAGCGTACCGTCTCCGACGTAAGTGGATTCGTCGTCCCATTGTTGTGCCTGGCCATTGCCGAAGTACGGGTAGCGAAGCTGCAGGCCTTCGGCGTCCTCATCAATGGAGTAGAGGGCGGGGTGCCCGTCGCGGATGTAGAACGTGCCTCCGGCCCGCAGGAGCCCGGCCACCTGGGTCGCCCACAGGTCCAGGTCCGGCAGCCAGGTGATGGTGCCGATGCTGGTGTAGACGAGGTCGAAATCACCGGCGACGGCGGCACGGGCCTCAAGCACATCGGTTTCCACCCACGTCGCGTCCAGGCCAAGACGCGCCGCGAGGTTGGCAGCCGATTCCAACGCCCCTGGGGAGAAATCGACGCCGGTGACCCTGGCACCTGCCCTGGCCAGGGAAAGCGTGTCGGTGCCGATATGACATTGAAGGTGGCACACATCCAAACCGGAGACCGTGCCATCGGAGAGAAACGGCCCAAGAGCGGCCAGATCGGTCCGGATGACTGAAGTCACGTGACTGGGATCGTCCAGCTCGCTGATCGCGTAGGCCTTTTCGTGCAGGGGAACCCGGTCTTCCCAGTTCTCCCGGTTGCTGGCGCGGGCAGATTCCCAGTCGATTTCAATATGGCTTGCATCCATGGGCCGAGTCTATGGTGCGGACAAACGAAAGCACGATATTCAATGGCAGCATTCGGCGCTGTCAGGTCTCCGTGGTGCTTTTAGAGGCCGAAGAATCGAAGGCTGGCCGACAATCCTGTGATCCGAGCCTCGTCACCCTTGCTCCGTGCCCAGTCCGAACGTTCAAGACGCAGCCGGTCGGATACCGCCACCCGCCCTGCCCGGACGTCCCGGGAGATGCCATCGTGGCGGTAGCCGAGCCTGCGCGAGACGCCTTGCGAGCCGAGGTTGTCTTGGAATACTTCAGTCACTGCGCTGTGGGCTCCCAGACCGTCAAAAGCCAAGCAGAGCAAGGCGTTCCGAGCCTCGGTTCCAATTCCCTGGCCTTGATGGTCAAGACCAAGCCACGATTCCGTCTTCACCTCACGCAGAATCGCAAAGTTGCGAGCTTTCAGAGTGACGATGCCCAGCGGCTCGTTGCCCCGGAAAACCCCCAACTCCAAGGCCCAATCCGCAACGTCCCACGACCCCTTCCGGCTCCAGTGTTGCTGCAGTACGTAGAGTGACCGCTCCCGCGGTGGCAGATCCGTCCACGGCGTCAAGAATGGCTGTTGCCCGGGACCATGCACACCACTGGCAGCAACCTCAGCCAACCCTGCGAGTTCATCGTCGTTGGGCGCTCGGAGAGTCAGACGCTCAATTTCCAGCTTCAAATGGCCCAGCGGCCAGGCGTCTTCAAACATCCGGCCAGTATGTCACGCCGGAACTTCCCGGCTTCGCAGCATTGCTGTCATCAGCGCATCGAACGAATATCTAGCGGCGAGCTACGCTACGGCCCGGGCTATCCACCTTGGCCGGAATGACTCCAACCGACGCCCACCCGATTGCAGCGAGCTGCCGACTCCCAGCGCCTGTTGTTCACACCTTGCCCACATGGTTATCCACAGCTTGTGGATGTCGTGGGGAAAATTACACAACTTATCCACCGCCGTTGACAACTTATTCGAACTATCCACAGGCGGTCTTCGAAAACACCCCAACAGCTAGTTGTTCACAAAGTTATCCACAGAAGTGGATAACTTTTGGGTAGTTTTGCCTTAAATGACGGAAATTTCCCGTGTGAAAGTAATCCACAGCTGTGGAATTACATGTGTGTAACTTATACCCAGTGTGCATATCCATGTGGACAACCCAGTGTACGACGAGTTCTCAGCTACTAGAACTACATGTCTGTAAGTTATGCCCATGTGTGGATAGCCCTGTGGACAACGGTGGATGCGTGGGACGATGAATGCATGGAAATCCCCGCGAGGCTTGATCCCGTCCTAGTTTCCCCACAGGCACCGAGTCAGGAAGGCATCGACGAATACCGCCGCTTGAGCGCTGAGGCCGCTGCCGGCGTGGGCATTGTGAGCACGGTCTGGCAGGGCCGTGACTACGCAGCCACCGTCAGCGCTTATCTCTCAGTGTCCTACGACCCTCCGACACTGCTGGTCAGCCTTTATGAGGGATCCAGAATCGCCGAGGCCGTGGCGTCGTCGGGCCAGTGGGCGCTGACGCTTCTCGCGACGGAACAAAAACGCGAGGCAAACTGGCTGGCGAGCCCGGGTGCGCCAGTGGAGGGCCTATTGAACCAGGTTCCCTTCCGACGTGGCCCCGTCACGCGCAGCGCCATCGTAGAAGGGGGCCTGGCGTATTTTGAGGTCGCCACAACGGCCGTCCACGAGGCGGCAACACATTTGTTGGTGGTAGGAACTGTGGTGGCGATGGGCGAGGGCGTGCCTTGGCACCCGGGACTGTCCCCGCTGGTGCACTATGCCGGCGACTACCGGATGCTCAAGCCCTAATAGCCGATGAGGAACTGAGGGAACGTGGAGGCCTTGTAAATGGTCAGCCCCACAAGGAGCACAGCAACGGCGGCCATTCCACCCCACTGGACCAGCTTGCGCTTGGTGGCCGGGGCGTAGGCAATGGCGACCGTGCACAGGGCTCCGGTAATCAAACCGCCCAGGTGTGCCTGCCAGGAGATGTTGGGGATGATGAAGCCGAGAGCGGCATTGATCACCAACAGCACCACGATTTGGCGAAGATCGCCGCCGCGCTTCTTTTGGATCACAAACAGTGCCCCGAACAGGCCAAAGACGGCACCCGAGGCACCCACGACGGCGGTGTCCACGGGGGAGAGCAACAGAACGCCCACAGACCCGCCGAAGGCACTGATCAGGTAGACGGACAGGAACCTCAGGCGGCCAAAGGCCGGTTCAAGGGCATTGCCCAAAATCCACAGGGCGTACATATTGAAAGCAATGTGCAAGATGTCGGTGGAGTGCAGGAACGCCGACGTGAGCATGCGCCAGGGCTGCGTCTCGGTAAAGAAGGGCGCGTAGGCAAGATTTTTGAAAATGAAGTCGTTGGGAACTGCCCAGTCCAGGGCAAAGAGCACAACACAAATGGCCATCATGGTGATGGTGACCACGGGCCGGCCCGTGGTCACTCCGCCGCCAAAGATGGTTCGGCGCGCGGGCATGGCCTTGGCTGTCTCCTTGACGCAATCCACGCACTGCACGCCGACGGCGGCACTTCGCTGGCATTCCGGGCACGTTGGCCGTCCACAGCGCTGGCAGCTCACATAGGAGACCCTGTCAGGGTGGCGGGGACAAACGGGAGCCCCGGCAGGGACGCCGGAGGTCGGATATGCAGAGCTCATGGCTTGGATCCTAGGAGAAGTTTTTTACAAAAGTGTCATGCCGCACCAATTGCAACGGGCCCGGCACCTGCGTGATTGAACTTGGTGAAAGTCTCGAATCATCAGTGGCCGGGCCCGTCATGAACAAATGTTTAGAGCTGCTCCACCGTGATGGAGTTGATGACAACGTCTTCACGCGGCTTGTCGCCGGGGCCCGTTGCGACGGCCTGGATGGCGTCGACAACTGCCTTGGAATCGGCATCGGTCACGTCACCGAAGATGGTGTGCTTGCCCTGGAGCCAGCTGGTGTTCACCGTGGTGATGAAGAACTGGGAGCCATTGGTGCCGCGGCCACCCTGGATGCCGGCGTTTGCCATGGCGAACTTGTAGGGGTCGTTGAAGTTCAGTTCCGGGTGGATCTCGTCGTCGAATTGGAAGCCGGGGCCGCCAACGCCGCGACCCAGGGGATCGCCGGCCTGGATCATGAAATCCTTGATGATGCGGTGGAAGATGGTTCCGTTGTACAGCGGGGCGGTGGTCTTCTCGCCGGTTGCCGGGTGGGTCCACTCGATGGCACCGGTGGCGAGGCCAACAAAGTTGGCGACGGTCTTCGGGGCGTGGTTGCCAAAGAGATTGACCTCAATGTCGCCAAGGCTCGTGTTGATAGTTGCTTTTGCGGTTGGGATAGCAGTCATGGCGATATTCTGCCACGCCCAACTGGCAATTTTGCCGACAAGTCCACACATTCCGCGCCGGGCGAACTGTCAAATGATGGCAAGCGCACAGGCATAGGACGTAGGCTGAAGATGGAAGACGCTGACATCTGGAGGAATAACGTGAATAAAGTAGACCGCTTTACCCATGGTCTGGAGGAGTCGCTGACCACAGGAGTGGACAACGCCCGGGAATGGGCCGCTCCCCATATGGAAAGCGCGAAGGAGTGGACAGCTCCCCGTGTGGAGGCTGCCTGGAACTGGGCGTCGCCACGGCTGGAAAAGGGTTTTGAGAATGCCTCGCCCGTGGTCCAGGACGGTATTCGCAAGGCGGCCCAGTACACGGCCGACGGCGTTGCCGCCGTGACGCCGAAGATCCAGGACGGCCTGGAATGGCTGGGCCCCCGAATCTCCGACGCCGTGGACGAGGCCGGCCCCCGCATGCACGAAGCGCTTGAGAAGGCCACGCCGGCCATCACCTCCGCCAAGGACAAGGTGGTGGATGAGTACATTCCGCTGTTCTCGGAGAAGTTGGGCGGCGCCGCCCAGGCAGTGGGCGCTGCGTTGGATAGTTCCCGCAACTCCGCACCGGCGGAGGCTGTCGCAGCCAAACTGGTGGTCGGAAAACGGGCACTGGCCAAGGCTGAGAAGGCCGCAAAGGCGTCCGCCAAGCAAGCTGCTGCTGATCTCAAGCGCAACCAGAAGAAGGGCGGCAAAGGCTGGATCGTGGTGGGCTTGATTATTGCGGCCTCGGCGGCCGGCGTCGCCGTCTGGAAGGCTTCCAAGCCGGTGCAGGACCCCTGGAAGACGCCTGCACCCGTGAATCCGGCCCCCGTCGTGACGCCGTCCCCGGCGGCGGTTGCGGAGCCTTCCGTTCCTGCCCCGGTTCCCGCCGACGACACCGTTGCCCAGGATGCCGGCGATATTGCGGGCACCGTGAAGGATGCTGTGAAAGACACCGTGGAGGCAGTCGCCACCCCGGTGAAGGAAACGGCCAAGCATGTCCAGGAAAAGGCTGCTGAAGCGGCCTCGACCGCCACGGACGCCGTGAAGGATGCCGCAGCCGAGGCAAAGGATGTTGTGGCGGACGCCGTCCACGACGCCAAGCCGAAGCCGAAGGACCCCAACAAGTAAGTTGGTAGGCCATAGGGCCGAGTAGAAACGATTGTGGGGCCCGGATCACTGGATCCGGGC
>JBAUMA010000621.1:0-2374 GCA_049578485.1 Specibacter sp. | reverse complement strand
AACATCGGGAATGGCCGCACCGCTGCGTTTGGGACTGTTACATCCCGCCCTCTTGCGCCATGTTGTTGAAGCGCGAGTAGTGGCCTTGGAAGGCAACCACCATGGTCTTGGTCGGACCGTTACGGTGCTTTGCCACGATCACGTCGGCTTCGCCGGCGCGAGCCGACTCCTTGTCGTAAATATCTTCACGGTGAAGCAGGATGACCATGTCGGCATCCTGCTCAATGGATCCGGACTCACGAAGGTCGGAGATCATCGGTTTCTTGTCAGTGCGTTGTTCCGAACCACGGTTCAGCTGTGACAGCGCAATGACCGGAACGTTCAGTTCCTTGGCTAGCAGCTTCAGCGCACGCGAGAACTCGGAAACTTCCTGCTGACGCGATTCAACTTTCTTGCCCGAGCTCATCAGCTGCAGGTAGTCCAGCACCACAAGCTTGAGGTCGTGCTTCTGCTTCAAACGTCGGCATTTCGCGCGGATTTCCATCAGCGACATGTTCGGGGAATCATCGATGAACAGCGGTGCATCGTTGAGTCGGCCCATGGTCGTGGCGATCTTGGACCATTCCTCGTCCTTGATGGTGCCCTTGCGCAAGTTCTGCAATGCGATGCTCGCCTCGGCGGAGAGCAGGCGCATGGCGATCTCGTTTCGTCCCATTTCCAGGGAGAAGAAAACGGCGGTCATGTTGTTCTTGATGGCGGCAGACCTGGCAAAGTCCAAGGCAAACGTGGACTTGCCAACGGCCGGGCGGGCGGCAATGACGATCATCTGGCCGCCGTGCAGGCCCTGGGTCAGCTCGTCGAGTTCGTAGAACCCTGTGGGAACACCTGTCATGCCTTCGCCGCGGGAACCCGCAGATTCGATTTCGTCGACGGTGCCTTCGATGATGTCGCGCAGCGGCACGTAGTCTTCCGCGGTGCGGCGTTCAGCGACCTTGTAGACCTCGGCCTGGGCCTCGTTGACGATCGCGTCCACTTCGCCATCCTGCGAGTAGCCAAGCTGGACGATCTTGGTTCCCGCGTCGACCAAACGGCGCAGCACGGCGCGCTCGCGAACGATTTCGGCGTAGAAGCCGGCGTTGGCAGCCGTCGGGACGGACTGGATCAGCGTGTGCAGGTAGGCCGGGCCGCCGATGCGGGTGATTTCCCCGCGCTTGGTCAACAGGTCGGAAACCGTCACCGCGTCGGCGGGTTCGCCGCGACCGTAGAGATCGATGATCGCCTCGTAGATCGCTTCGTGCGCCGGGCGATAGAAATCGAGTCCTCGCAGGACCTCCACGCAATCGGCGATGGCATCCTTGGAGAGCATCATGCCGCCGAGCACGCTTTGCTCTGCGACAAGATCCTGCGGCGGCGTGCGGCCGTACGCTGAATCGCTGGATTCAGAATTGGTTTCGGTGTTCGCTAGCGACACGGGTTTTCCCTTCAAGCACCGCGGGTTCCCAGTTTTCCGCGTCATTACCTACTTCAGTGTCTCAGGGGCGGCCGACCTTTCGGTACGTCCAATCTCACGTGTGCGAAGAGACACCGCAAGCCTGTGGAAATAGGTGGGGAACACTGTCACCATAGACCCCATTTGACTCAAACCCAACACCGTTATCCACAGGGGTTGTGCATAACCTGTGAACCTTGCGGCGTGTTGTGTGCACAGCCTGGGGAGAACATTGTGGATTACCGGCAATTATTTTTTCAAAACATATGTTGACTAGGCATTATGCATATACATGCCTGTGGACAGAAAGTAGTTATCCACAGTTTTGCGCGGTGGAAAACTCGGTTATACACACAAAAACCCCGAGATTCCGGGGTTAATCCCCGACGGATTCCGCGGTTACCCACAAACTATCCACAGCTATCCACAAGGCATGGGGGTTTCTGGGGATTAACGAGGTTGATGAGCGCAGACGTCACTGCAATACTGGCTCGCATGGCTGCCAATAAAACCGTACCCACGCGAATTGATCCACATGAATTCATCGCTTCCGTTGCCCATCCAACCCGGCGCGCGGATGCGCAGGTGTTGCTGGAAATGATGGAGGAGGTTTCCGGGCAGCCCGCGACCATGTGGGGTCCAAGCATTCTCGGGTTTGGGACGTACCACTACAAGTACGATTCGGGCAGGGAAGGCGACGCCTGCGCAATCGGGTTTTCACCCCGGTCAACGAACCTGGCACTCTATGGCATGACCATTGCGCCGGAGTCCGAGGATCTCCTGGCAATGCTCGGCAAGCACAAGCGGGGCGCAGGGTGCCTTTACGTCAACAAACTCGCCGACGTAGATTTTGTCGTCCTCACCGAGTTGGCCCGGCACGGGTACCGACACATGATGGCTGCCGTCCACGATCCTTCATAGCGTCGAGACAACACCCGCCTTAAA
>JBAUMA010000620.1:0-1537 GCA_049578485.1 Specibacter sp. | reverse complement strand
GAGCGTCTCCCGGATCTCCTCCAGCAGCGAGCCGCTGCCGCCGTGGAAGACGAGGTCGAGGGGCTTGGCGCCGGTGCCGAACGCCGCGGCGATGCCCTCCTGGATCTCGCCGAGCAGTTCGGGCTTGAGCTTGACGTTGCCCGGCTTGTAGACGCCGTGCACGTTGCCGAAGGTCAGTGCGGTGATGTAGCGGCCGTTTTCGCCGGAGCCGAGTGCTGCAATGGTGGCCAGCGCATCCTCAACGGTCGAGTAAAGCTTGTCGTTGATGGCATTCTCCACGCCATCTTCTTCGCCGCCGACTGCGCCGATTTCGACCTCAAGGATCTGCTTGGCCGCTGCGGTGCGCGGCAGCAGCTCCGCGGCGATGCGCAGGTTCTCTTCAAGGGTTTCGGCGGAGCCATCCCACATGTGGGAGTTGAAGAACGGGTTGCGGCCGGCCGCGACTTCTGCCTCGGATGCTGCAAGCAGCGGGAGCACGAAGTCATCGAGCTTGTCTGCCGGGCAGTGGTCGGTGTGCAGGGCGATGTTCACGCCGTAGCTCTTGGCCACTTCGCGCGCGAAGGCGGCGAAGGCCAAGGAACCGGTGACCATGTTCTTGATGGAGGCACCCGACCAGTAGGCTGCGCCACCGGTGGAGACCTGAATAATTCCGTCGGATTCAGCTTCCGCGAAGCCGCGGATGGCGGCGTTCAGGGTCTGCGACGACGTCACGTTGACTGCGGGGAAGGCGTATCCGCCGGCCTTCGCAGAATCAATCATGGCGTTGTACTGTTCCGGGGTTGCGATGGGCATACTGACTCCTGTGTAGATAAGGAATTGTGGGGAGTAGACCTCGTTGGCTACACCCATCCTATCGACACGTGACGTGGATCGCCCGCGACATGACGGGCGGCGGCCCGTCGGTGTCGTGCGCGGCCGCCGTCCCGGGGGCCTGGTCGGCTAGTTGGACTTGGCTGCGCGCCTGGCCGATTCCTCCAGCAGCGCGGCGACTTTCCCTGCCGGGAGCGTATCCCTGTCCTTCAGGAGCGCGGTGATTTCCGCATCCGAAAGCGCAGCTATTTCCGTTGCTGTCAGGGTATCCGGGTCCACGGGTTTGCCATCGACTTCGATAACAACTTCTGCCGGCGGCTTCGGCTTGGCAGGTGGTTCCACCGCAGATCCTGCGGCCGGAGGCGCTGGCTTTTCACTGGCGTCGGCAGCCGGCGCCGTCTGGCTGGTTGACGGAGCAGGAGTTGCAGCATGGTCCGGCTTCGTTGAAGCCGGCGGAGTCGACGGGCTGGTTGACGGCGCAGGGGTAGGAGTCGCGCTTTCATCCGGCTTGGTCGAAACAGTTGGCGTCGGGCTTGGCGTTGGACTTGGATCCTTCGTCGGTTTGGTTTCCGGCTTGGTCGGCGGCTTCGTCGGCTTAGTTTCCGGCGTTGGCTTTGAATCCTTTGGAGGCTTGGTGTCGTGCTTCTTATCCGGCTTCTTGGCTGGTTTCTTGTCCGGGGTCTTTGTGCGGTCCTTTTCTTTTGCCGGCTTCTTTGGCTTGGACCCG
>JBAUMA010000619.1:0-2643 GCA_049578485.1 Specibacter sp. | reverse complement strand
GATAGACATCGCGTACCTGCACGACCCCGACGTCTACGACCTCGACGCCGGCATCAACCAAGCACTCCCGGCACTGGAAAAGCTCCGGGATGAAGGGCTCATCGGCGCCATCGGCGTGGGCGCCAACTCGGCCGACGCCCTGCGGGACTGCGTACAGGCCTCGGATCTTGACCTGATCATGCTGGCCGGGCGGTACACCCTGCTGGAACAGCCGGCGGCCGAGGAGCTGCTGCCGCTGTGTGCCGAACGGGGTGTGGGCGTGGTCAATTGCGGCGTCTACAATTCCGGCCTGCTGGCCCGTTCAGAGGTGCCAGCCGGGGCGCACTACAATTACGCACCGGCCCCGGTGCACATCCTGGCCCGGGCACAGGCCCTGGCCGCCTGCTGCGCGGAGTTTGGGGTGGAATTGCCGACGGCGGCCCTGCAGTTTGCGGCCAACCATCCGGTGGTGCGCACCGTTGTTGTGGGCGCCACCAGGCCCGAGCAAATCACGCAGACCGCCGAGCGCATGGCGGAGGAGATACCCGTCGAGCTCTGGGCGGCATTGGCCGGCCGCGGGCTGCTTGCCGGGGGCCGTGCCGTTGCCTAGCTCAAACCCCGCCGCCTCATCCAGCCCGGCCGAGGCGGCCGTGTTGCCGGACGCATTGCCGGGCGACGGCGTCGTGCGCCTTGATTCCCACCTGCACCTGTGGGAGCTGGGGAAGGGGGCCTATTCCTGGCTAGGGCCGCAGCACGGTCCGCTATATGCGAGCTTCACGGCCGAACAGGCGCAGGACGCGTTGGCTGCCGCCGGCGTGGCCCGGGCGATTTTGGTCCAGGCGGACGACACCGCCGCCGACACCGAGGCCATGCTGGCCAACGCCGAGGCCCATGATTTCATCGCGGGTGTGGTGGGCTGGCTGCCGCTCGAGGATCCTGCCGCTGCCGCCGACTTGTTGGAGAAGTGGTTGGCCCATCCGAAGTTTTGCGGCGTGCGCACGTTGATCCACGACGACCCCCGCCCCAATGTCCTTCAGCTGGCTCCCGTGCGTGAGTCGCTGGGGTTGCTGGCGGCCGCCGGGATCCCCTTTGATGTCCCGGATGCCTTCCCACGGCACCTGGGGCAGGTGGCCGCCCTCGCGGCGGACCTCCCGGAGCTCACCATTGTGGTGGACCATTTGGGCAAACCGCCGCTAAGCGCGTCAGCTGAAGAATTTGGGCTCTGGGAACAGCAGCTGCGCGCCGTCGCCGCCCGACCCAACACGGTGGCAAAGGTGTCGGGGCTGCATTGTGCCGGCATGCCGCACACGGCCGATGCCTTGCGTTGCAGCTGGGATCTTGCCGTGGAGATTTTTGGCCCGAACCGGCTCATGTTTGGCGGCGACTGGCCTGTCAGCCTGCTCGGTTCCTCCTACCCGGAGACGGTCAGTGTGCTCGCCGCGCTGATCGATTCACTGAGCCCGCACGAAGCTGCTGTGGTTTGGTCCGGGACGGCGCGCAACGTTTACGGTCTATGAGTTGATCCCACGTTCCGCAACCATAAGTTGCCGAACGTGGTCAGCGGAGCACCAGAGCCAAGTACCCATGCTCCAAGGGTTGGAAAATCACGGCGTCAGAACGTCAAGTTTCCGGTCCAGGAACCCGATTGAGGTGGTGGGGTTGCCGGAGTTGTTTACCTAGGATCCTTGGCGGGGCCGGTGTTGCCATTCGCCCCCGGCCGGCCGGCATCGGATGGCAACAACGGCCCCCCTTACGGGATTAGAGCGCCTGGCGCAGCCAGTGCTCCACGCCGCTGATGTGGACGGTCAGCAGGGCCCTGGCCAGTTCGGCGTCGCCGCGTTCCAGGGCCTCGATGATGGCAGAGTGCTCAAAGAGCGTCCTGTCCACCGCCTTTTCCTGAGTCAGGCCGCGCCAAATGCGGGCGCGGACGGTGCTGCTGGAAAGCCCGTCCAAAACGCTTGTCAGGTAGGAGTTGTTGGCGGCGGTGGCGATCAGTCCGTGGAACACGAGGTCGTGCTCCACGAGGGATTCAACGCTGGTCTCGTCGCTGATGTCCTCCATGGTGGCGCGCAGGGCACTGATTTGTTCGGGCGTGATGCGCCCGGCTGCCATGGCGGCCGCTGCGGGCTCCAGGATGCGCCGGACCTCGAAGATGTCCAGGATCGACTTGTCCTGGTGCAGATCCACAATGAAGGTCATGGCCTCGGTCAGCAGCTTGGGTTCAAGGCTCGTCACATAGGTGCCGTCCCCGCGGCGCACATCCAGCACGCGGATGATCTCCAGCGCCTTGACCGCCTCACGCAGCGAGCTGCGGGACAAGCCCAGTTTTTCACTGAGCTCCTTCTCGGGCGGAAGCCTGTCACCTGCCGACAGTTCGCCGGAGAGGATCATGTCCTTGATCTTGGTGATTGCTTCGTCTGTTACGGCCATGGGTCAATCCTATTGGTCTGACGTTTGATTTGGCCGCTGACGGGGCAGGATGGCGCCAGCCGGGGCAACAAAAAAGCACCCCCGATGAATCATCGGGGGTGCTTTTTTCTGCGGAGACGGGGAGATTTGAACTCCCGGTGGAGTTGTGCCCCACACTTCATTAGCAGTGAAGCCCATTCGGCCGCTCTGGCACGTCTCCAGCACTGGCTAAGGTAGAAGCCCCTAACCAGCATC
>JBAUMA010000618.1:0-7311 GCA_049578485.1 Specibacter sp. | reverse complement strand
CCTCCTATTGGGCGAAGTTGACGCGGGGATCGGTGATGGCGCTGCTTTCCAGGCCGTATTTCTTCAGGACTGCTTTGTACGAGTCGCTCTTGACGATCTCGACCATGGCGGCGGAGACGGACTTGATGAGCCCCGAGTCCTTCGGCATGCCGATCCCCACGGGGGTGAACTCGTATTTCGAGGAGATCACGATGGTCGGGTTGGACTTGGCGGCAAAATCCATGATGGGGGAATCTGCCAGTACGGCATCCAGACGGCCGCTGGTGAGCGCGGAGATGGCCTGGCGCGTGTCCTGGAACTCGCTGGTTGCCAGCTGCTTCTTGCCTTCCTTCGTGCACGTCGCGTTGGCCTGCGGGACGTTGGCGGTGAGCTGGTAGGAGCCGGTCAGCAGGCCCACCTTCTTGCCGCAGAGCGCGTCCTGGTTGTTGATGCCCAGCGGGTTGCCCTTCGGCACTGCGATGGAGTTGCCCATCTGCAGGTAGTCCACGAAGTCCAGGACCTGCATGCGCTGGGTGGTTGGCGTCATGGAGGACACCGTCATGTCGTACCGGCCGGCGGCGATGCCGGGAATGATGGAGTCGAAGTTCGAGACCTTGATTTCGACCTTGACACCCAATGCCTGCCCCACGAGCCGGGCAATGTCGGGATTCGTCCCGGTCATCTCCTGCGTTCCCGGCTTGTAGAACTGGGTTGGCGGCTCGTTCGTGGGGATGGCCACGATCAGGATCTTGGAGGCCTTGATGGACTCCGGGAGGTTCGCTGCGGCCTCCTTGTTGACGGCCATGCTCGGGACCGTGGGACCGAGCTCGGCAACGCCGTTCGACGCCGGTGTCCCTCCGCAGGCGGTCATGGACAGCAGGAGCGCCGCCGTCGCCGTGGCCGCGGGAATCCTGAAACGGGCCATGCCCTTGGCAACTGTTGGCACGTTGGTCTGCATCAGGGGGCTCCCAGCTCCGCAAACGCCAGCTGGGCTTCGGCGCCCTGGCGTGGCCGGGCGTTGGATTCGCTGTGGTGGCGGATCAGCTCGCGGCCGTCTTGGCGCAATTCCGCGATGGACGTGACGCCCAACAGGGCCATGGTGCGGGTCATCTCCTGGGAGAACATCTTCAGGACGTGGGCCACACCGGCTTCACCGGCGGCGGCGAGGCCGTAGAGGTAGGGCCGGCCAATGGCGCAGGCGTCGGCGCCCAGGGCCAGGGCCTTGATGACGTCGGAGCCGCGGCGGATGCCGCCGTCGACAATGATTTCCATGCGGCCGGCCGTGGCCGCAACCATCTCGGGCAGCACATCCATGGGGGAGGCCATGTGGTCCAGCTGGCGGCCGCCGTGGTTGCTGACCTGGATGGCGTCAAAGCCCAGGCTGGCCGCAATGGCGGCGTCCTTCGGGTTGACGCAGCCCTTCAGGATGATGGGACCGTTCCAGCGTGTACGGATCTCCTCAAGGTCGCTCCAGTCGGTGGGCTCGTAGGCGCCGGCCAGCAGGGTACGCCACATGTCCGGAGTGCTGGACAGCGGGCCGTCGGGAACCTCGGCGTCGAGGTTGGGGAAGGCAATGGCGTCGTTGGCCAGGAACCCCAGGGCCCAGCGGGGGTGAAGTGCCCCCTCAATGACGGTCTTGGGCTTGATGGACGGCGGGGCGGTGAAGCCGTTGTGGTAATCGCGTTCACGGTGCCCGATGTCGCGGCAGTCGATGTTGACGATCAACGCCTCGTAGCCGGCGTTGGACACGCGGTCCAGGACCGCCTGCAGCATGGCCTTGTCGTTGGTGGGTTCGAGGTTGAACCAGCGGCGCAGGCCGGGGGTTGCCTCGGCCACGTGTTCCATGGGCGTGGTGCTCAGGTGGGCCAGGCCGTAGGGAACACCGGCAGCCAGGGCCCCACGGGCCGCGGCAATCTCGCCCTGCGGGTGGAACAGGCGGGTGCCGCCGGTGGGCGAGAGCATCAGCGGCATGGAGGACGGGCCGCCCAGGATGGTGGTGGCCAGGCTCAGATTTTCCACCGAACCCCACTTTGGCATGAACGACCAATCGCCATAGGACTCGATGTTCCGGCGCATGGACGACTCGTCCTCTCCGCCGCCCTCGATGTAGTCGAAGATGCTCTTGGGCAAGCGCTTGGCCGCCATCTTCCTCATGTCCCCGACGCTGTAGCAACGCCGGTCCAGGCGTTCGGCGGCCGACCGGGCGGGGCCCTGAATCGAGGCCAGGGCCGTGATGTCCTTGAGCTTCATAGCTGGTCCTTTTGTTTCTGTGGGCGAATTCTTTTGTCTTCCTTCCCTCAATGGTGACGCAGATCTCATGGCATCTATATGTGGATTCTCCCAAAAGATTAATTTCTCGTTGTGATAATCTCCAGACATGGAAGATAGGGCGCGTGGATTTACCGAGCTTGACCTGCAAGTGGCCGGGGTGCGGCTCTCGGACTGCCTTCACCTGATGCAGGCCGATCTGGTCCATGCCAATCCGACGCCGGAGAATCTGGCGCATCCTGTCTCCGACGTGCTCATGTACGACCCCTTGGATGAATGGACAAACATCGATGACCGCATCATCCTGGCCGTTGGCCTGACTCACGGCTCTGCTGACTTTGAGCAGCTGCTGCACCGGGCCTCGAACAGCAATGCGGCAGCCGTGATCGTCAAGGCCCACGGGGCGTCCATGGATCAGCTGCGCTCGGCCGCCGTGGGCCACGGCCTGGCGATCCTCGTCGCGGCAGACAGCGCCAATTGGACCCAGCTCGTGGCACTGGCGCGCGGTTCCGTCATGGGGGCAGCCGTGGATTCGGTGTCGGGTGTCCGGCTGGGAGACCTCTACGCTTTCGCCAACGCGGCAGCGTCCATGGCCAATGGTGCGGCCAGCATTGTGGATCCTCTGGGGCGGGTGTTGGGCTATTCAACCCTGCCGGGCCAGCCGATCGATGAATTGCGCCGGCTCACCACGCTTTCCCTGGAGGAGGTCAAGGCGCCGGCCTTCGACGCCGATTTCAAGGCCGTCTACGCCGCCGCCGGTGCGGTGCTGGTCCCGGGTGCCGACGACGAGATGGCCAGGTTGGGCCTGGCCGTCAGGGCGGGCGGTGAATTGCTGGGGTCGATCTGGATCATCGACCCGGGGCAGGACAAGCGGGAGGCGGCCATTGACGCGCTCAACAGGATGGCCTCCCTGGCCGGTTTGCACATGCTCCATGCCCGTTCCGCCTCCGACTTTGGCGAGCGCCGCAACGGTGACTTGATCCGCACGCTCATGGATGACACGGCCCACGCGCCATTCGCCGCGGCGCAACTGGGCCTGGACGCAAGCCATGGGCTCGCGGTTGCAGCGTTTTCAATCGTCCGCCCCGAAACCGGAACCTTGGATTCGGTGCGGGACATCCACCGGCTGCTGCATCTGGTGACTACCGTGTGCAATGTCCAATTCAATGCCGGCCACAGCGCACTCATTGACTCGGTGGTGTACGCGCTGCTGCCGTGTGAGGGGGCCGAGCCCCGGGCCATGCACCGGCGCGTGATCCAGGAAATTGGCGCCTATGCGCACACCATCAGCTCTTTTCCGCTTATAGCGGCCGTGGGCGGGATCGCGGCAGGAGTGGAAGGCCTGCCGGCGTCGCGCTCGGAAGCCTTGCAGACCCTGCACTACCTGCTGGGCCGGCAATCGGCCGTCTCCAAGGCCCACGGGGCGGCGGCTCCTGCCATGGGTCTCTTCGAGGACTATAAGGTACCGCTGGGCCTGGTGAAGGTGGGGGAGTTCATGAGCCAAAACGGGTTGGTGGACGGCGATGAGATTGACAGGATCCAGGCCCGTGATACTGAACAGCAGACCGACTACCTGAAAACCCTGCGGGCGTATTTGGACACCAATGGCAATTACTCGGCCATGTCCGCGCTGCTTCATGTCCACAACAACACCGTCCGCTACAGGATGGGACGCTTGGTCAAGGACTTCAACCTTGACCTCGACGATCCGCAATGCCGGCTGTGGCTGTGGCTGCGCCTGACAACCATGGAACTGGGATCCGGGGTCACCCGCCCGTCAAACACTTAACATATCCCTTTACTTTCGCGATGGTTAAGAGGATTGTTAACCTTTGTGACCATCCAGGAGAACCGGATCGGCCAAGTGTTCAAAGCGTTGGCGGATCCCACGCGACGAGGCATCGTCGACCGTCTGATTGCGGGCCCCGCCACGGTCAACGAGCTGGCCCGGCCGCTCGAGATGTCCCTGCCGGCCGTGATGCGACATCTGTCGGTGCTTGAAGACTGCGGGCTGATCGGATCGGAAAAGGTCGGCCGCGTGCGAACCTGCCACATTGAGCCGGCGGCACTGCGTGGCGCCGAGGCGTGGCTCGCCGAGCGTCGCACCGACTGGGAAATTCGGCTGGACCGGCTTGGTGACTATCTTGCGGGACCGCCGGTTCCGCCCATTGAAAGGAAAATGTGATGAGCAACCATTCAGTAGTGCACGCAACTTTCACCCTGGAGCGCAGTTACCCCGTACCGCCGGAGCGCGTTTTCGCGGCTTGGTCAGAGCCAGCCGCCAAGACCCGCTGGTTTGCCGGACCAAACTCAGGGCACCAGCTCGACTTCCGGGTGGGCGGCCGGGAGGTGAATCATGGCAAGCACGACGGCGTGGTCATGGAATTTGAGTCGTTCTACCGGGACATCGTCGACGCCGAGCGCATCGTATTCAGCTCCACCATGACGGCCGACGGTGCCGTGACAAGAGTGTCCATGACGACCATTGAGCTCATCCCCGAGGGAGGGGGGACCTTACTTCGCCTGACAGAGCAGGACGCCTTCCTCGACGGCCACGAACTGCCCGAATGGCGCGAAGAGGGTACCGGCAACTGGCTTGATTCGCTGGGTGAAGAACTCGCTGGGGTCGCAACGCCATGACCTCGCGGCTTCCTGCCTCAACTGGTAGTGGACTGTAGTCCTCCCCGTTGATCTGCAGGTGCCGCGACGGCCCGGATGGCGAAATCGTCGAGTTTTGGTAGGGCGTGCCCGAGCCGGTGTTCGGCGTCGTGCACGGTTTTCGCCACCTGGGACAGCGTGGCATCGGGGACGGCGAGAGTAGCTGCTCCCTGCAGGCGATGTCCCACCCAGCGCAGTTGGATGCTGTCCACGGACACGACGCCCGGCGTGCCGGCCAGGGCCAATTCCGCGCGGTCCACAAGTTCGGGTTCAATTCCGTCCATCAGGCGGCGGCCAATGCTCCTGACGGTGCCCCACAGCAAGACGATGATTGCGGCCGAGATCAAGAGGCCAACGATCGGGTCCGCCAACGGGAAGCCCAGCATGACGCCGCCGGCGCCCACCACCACGGCAAGGGAAGTGAAACCGTCGATTCGGGCGTGCACGCCGTCGGCCACCAATGCGGCCGAACCGATCTGCCGGCCGACCCTGATCCGGTAGACAGCCACGGCTTCATTGCCGGCAAAGCCGATCAACCCGGCGAGAACAACCCACCACAAATTGTGCAGGGGCTCCGGATGGAAGAGCCGGTCGATCGACTGCCAGGCGGCCACCACGGCTGAGAGGGCCACGACGGCGACGATGAACAGGCCGGCCAGGTCCTCGGCGCGCCCGAACCCGAAGGTGTAGCGCCGCGTGGCGGCCCGACGGCCCAAAATGAACGCAATCCACAGGGGTACGGCGGTCAGTGCATCGGAGAAGTTGTGGATGGTATCCGCCAGCAGGGCCACGGAGCCGCTGATGAGCACCACCAGGAACTGCAAGACGGTGGTGCCCAGCAAAATGAAGAGGCTGATCTTCAGCGCCCGGACGCCCCGGGTGCTCGACTCGAGGGCGTCGTCGATGGAGTCCGCCGCGTCATGGGTGTGGGGGACGAACAGCTCGAACAGCCATCCCTTGAATCCCGAATGGTGCTTGTGGGAATGCTGGTCATGGTCATGGTCATGGTCATGACCGTGGTCGTGCTCGTGGTCACTTGCGTGGCTCGGGTGCTCGTGGGCCACGGGTGGGGGAGTGGTCATGCCGATTCCTTGTCGTTGCGGTGGTGTGCCGGTTGGCCGCCCAGTGCGTGTTCGGCCTGGAAAATGGCGTCTG
Source organism: Specibacter sp. (assembly GCA_049578485.1). Taxonomy (GTDB): domain Bacteria; phylum Actinomycetota; class Actinomycetes; order Actinomycetales; family Micrococcaceae; genus Specibacter. The sequence goes on along the minus strand of JBAUMA010000618.1, from coordinate 1,251 downwards.
CCACCAGCTGGCGGGCGTGCTCGTTTTCCAGCCGGTACATGACTTTCGTCCCCTCCTGCCGGGTGGACACCATGCGGGCCAAGCGCATCTTGGCCAGGTGTTGGGACACCGCGGCGGGGGATTTCCCCACTGTCTCGGCCAATGCGCCCACGGCCATTTCCCCGTCGCGCAGCGCGAGGATGATGCGCACCCGGGTGGCGTCAGCGAGCATGCTGAACACCTCCACCGCCAGTTCCACATACTGGCTGTCGGCATCCAGCGAGCAAGTCCTGTTATCTGCGTTCATACGCATATTATTGCATAAGCATGAGATGGGGATCGGCTGAAGTGCGGCGAAGTCAAGGTCGGCAGTGCCCTAGAATTGTCTACTAGAACATGTGTTCGCGTGGTTATGGCAGTGGAATGGGGTGTGGTGGCGGTGGAGGGTCCCCAGGCGGCCGGCAACCCGAACCGCATCGCGCTGGTGGATGTGAACAACTTTTATGTCTCCTGCGAGCGGGTCTTTAACCCGGCGCTGGAAGGCCGCCCCGTCGTCGTGCTCTCCAACAATGACGGCTGCGTGGTGGCGCGTTCGGCCGAGGCCAAGGCGCTGGGGATTGCCACCGGCGCCCCATGGTTCCAGGTCCAGGCGCAGGCCAAGGCGTGGGGGCTCGTGGCACGCTCCAGCAATTACGAGCTGTATGGGGACATGAGTGCCCGGGTCATGGAGGTGGTGGGCCGGTTCGGCGCCTGGCAGGAGGTCTACTCGATCGATGAATCTTTCGTGGGGTTGATGGGCGATTCCGCCGCCCTCGCCGAGTGCGGGCGCCAGATCAAGGCCGCCGTGGCCCTGCATGTGGGAGTCCCGGTCTGCGTGGGCGTGGCGGAAACCAAGACGCTGGCCAAGTTCGCCAACCGGATTGCCAAACAAAACCCGGCACTGGGAGGGGTGTGCGCACTCGATGCCATGCCTGCCGGGCACGTGGCGGCCATCCAGGCGCGCGTGCCGGCGTCGGGCCTGTGGGGTGTTGGAGGCCGCACGGCGGATCGGCTGAAGTTGATGGGGATCGAGACCATCGCCGACCTCAAGGCGGCAGATCCGGCCCTGATCCGTAAGAAGTTTTCCGTGGTGCTGCAACGTACCGTGCTGGAGCTGAACGGGACCGAGTGCATTCCCCACACCGAAGAGCGCGTGGACAAGCAACAGATCATGTTCTCCCGCAGTTTTTCCACCCCTGTCTCCACGGTTGAAGGGATGGAAGAGGTCATGGC
>JBAUMA010000617.1:0-2807 GCA_049578485.1 Specibacter sp. | reverse complement strand
CAATGGTGCTGTGTTACATCCGACCGGGCTCGGGATACTTTACCGCCATGAAGGAATACCGGGCCGCGAACAAGGTTCGCTAGCTTTCGCCCGGTAACCTTAGTTCCATGACTTCCAGCGAAACTGTTTCCTTGCGCGCCGACGGCCGCACCAACGACCAACTCCGCGACATCACCATCACCCGCGGCTGGTCCAAGCAGGCCGAAGGCTCGGCCCTGATCGAGTTCGGCAACACCCGTGTTCTGTGCACCGCCTCCCTCACCCCGGGCGTGCCCCGCTGGCTCAAGGGCGAAGGCACCGGATGGGTCACCGCCGAATACGCCATGCTGCCGCGCGCGACGAACACCCGTAACTCCCGCGAGTCCGTCAAGGGCAAGATCGGCGGCCGTACGCACGAGATCTCCCGCCTGATCGGCCGCTCCCTGCGCGCCATCATTGACACCAAAGCGCTCGGCGAAAACACGATCGTCCTGGACTGCGATGTCTTGCAGGCCGACGGCGGCACCCGCACGGCAGCCATCACCGGCGCCTATGTGGCCCTGGCCGATGCCATCGCGTACGCCAAGGAGCATAAGCTGATCGCCAAGAACGCACAGCCGCTCATCGACACCGTCTCCGCCATCTCCGTGGGCATCATCGACGGCGTCCCCATGCTGGACTTGCCCTACGTTGAGGACGTGCGCGCCGAGACCGACATGAACGTCGTCGTCACCGGGTCCGGCAAGTTTGTCGAGGTCCAGGGCACTGCCGAAGGCGCTCCGTTTGACCGAGACGAGCTAAACAATCTGCTCGACCTGGCCCTGATCGGCACCTCGCAGCTCGCCCAGATCCAGCGCGAAACCCTCGGCAGCTGATGGGGGGCCCCAGACTGGTCCTGGCCACCCAGAACCAGGGCAAACTGCGCGAACTCCGCGAACTGCTGCGCGGCCAGGTGCCCGGGCTGGACGTGGACATTGACGTGGTCGATGCCGGTGCCCTCCATGCGCCGGACGTCAAGGAAACCGGGGTCACTTTTGCCGAGAACTCGCGCCTGAAGGCACACGCCGTGGCGCAGTTCACCGGCGTCCTGGCCATCGCCGACGACTCCGGCTTGTCCGTGGACGTCCTGGGAGGTGCGCCCGGAATCTTCTCTGCACGCTGGGCAGGGTCACATGGCGATGACACGGCGAACCTGAACCTTTTGCTGGCCCAACTCTCTGACATTGCCCCCGAGCACCGTGGCGCCCGTTTTGTCTGTGCCGCCGCCCTGGCCAGCCCGGACGGCACGCTGGACGTCGTCGAGGAGGGAACCCTTGAGGGAACCCTGCTGACCGCGCCGCGCGGTGCCGGCGGATTTGGTTACGACCCCATCCTGCAGCCCGTTGGCATGGAGAAGTCGGCCGCCGAGTTGTCCCCGGCTGAGAAGAACGCCATCAGCCACCGCGGCAACGCATTCCGCGCCCTCCTCCCGCACATCGTCAAGGCCCTCTCCTAAATACGTCTGTGTTGCACTTGTTAGACGAAATCGCACGAAGTAAGCGCTTTCCGATCCAACAACTGCAACATAGTTGAAGGGCGGCGCGACACAAAGGCGGCCTCCGGCACTTCTGCCGGGGGTCGCCTTTGTGTTGCCCTTTGGCCTCTCCGATCGGCACAATGGGCGGTCGCCGGGCTATTTAGGGCCCGAATGTGAATTCCACACTATGGAAACTAAATTTCTTGTTGCGGAATAGATGTGATTAGTCTTACACTTTTTCTACGGCCCCAACGACGAGGCCGACGGCAAATGATTGGTCCAGAACGATGAAGATTTCCACCCCTGCTGCGTTGAAGGCGAGTTCGGCCGCAGCCCGACGGATCGAGGCGGCAATGGCGCCGGTTCGATCGCGTCACACGGATCGCCGCGAAGGCGTCCTCCACGTCAAGAACGGCGACAGTTTCGCCGCCCCGGCCGACTCCTTCGGCGAGAGAGGTTCGAAATGAAAATTGACCCGGCAGAATCGTCCCAGCAAGTTGCTGGCCACCACCACGAGCACGTGGACCACATCCTGCACTATCCGCCGAGCGGGGAAGTCCCCGGCCTGCCGCGCATCAGTGCAACCCTCTACAACCAGGACCTCGCCCCGGTAAAGCGGGAAGGGCGGCACTGGACCGGCTACAGCATTTTCACCCTATGGGCCAACGATGTGCACAGCTTGGGGAACTACGGCTTCGTTTTGAGCCTGTTCGCGCTGGGGCTGGGCAGCTGGCAGATTCTGCTGGCACTGGCCATCGGTGCGGCCCTGCTCTTTGTCCTGCTGACCTATTCCGGTTTCATGGGTTACAAGACGGGCGTCCCGTTCCCGGTCATGAGCCGGATTGCCTTCGGCATCCGCGGTGCCCAACTACCCGCCGCGGTGCGTGGCGCCGTGGCCATCGTCTGGTTCGGCATCCAGACCTACCTGGCCACGCTGGTGCTTCGCGTCATGCTCATCGCGATCACCCCAGGAATCGCCTCGCTTGACCACAACTCATTCCTTGGGCTGTCGACCCTGGGATGGATCACGTTCTTGTTCCTCTGGGTGGTCCAAGTGGTGATCGTGCGCTTCGGCATGGATATGATCCGCAAGTATGAGGTCTTTGCCGGCCCCGTCGTCCTGGTGACGCTCGTTGCGCTGGCCGTCTGGATGTTTTTCCAGGCCGGCATGTCGATCTCCTTCTCCACCAACCACCCGCTCACCGGCGGGGCCATGTGGCGCAGCATCTTTGGCGGCGCTGCCCTGTGGGTGACCATTTACGGCACCTTTGTCCTAAACTTCTGCGACTTCACCCGGGCGGCAAAGTCCCGC
>JBAUMA010000616.1:0-18649 GCA_049578485.1 Specibacter sp. | reverse complement strand
GGGGGATTCCTTCACGGAGGGACTCGGGGACCCGGAACCAAACGACCCTGGAGCCTTTCGGGGCTGGGCGGACCGGGTGGCCGAGGAACTCAGCCTTGCCCAACCGGATTTTGCCTATGCCAACCTGGCGGTCCGGGGCCTGCTGCTCGGCGAGGTCATCAACACCCAGCTGCCCCATGCCATCGCCTTGCACCCGGACCTGGTCTCCATCCAGGCAGGCGGCAATGACCTCCTGCACCCCGGAGCGGACCCCGACAAGCTGGCGGGCCTCGTGGAACGGGCCGTCTTGGAGTTGCGGGCCCTCGACGCGACGGTGGTGGTGTTCGTGGGCCCCGATTCCGGCCGCTCCACCGTCATGGGCCAGTTCCGCACCAAGATCGCCATCTTCAATGAAAATGTGCGCAGCATTGCCGCACGCCACGACGCCGTGGTGGCCGACCTCTGGTCGATGACCGCACTGCATGACCCCGGCATGTGGAGTCCCGACAGGCTGCACCCGTCCCCAACCGGCCACCATGCCGTGGCCACCATGGTCCTGGACACGCTCAACGTCCGCCACACACTTCTGCCCTTGGAGCCCAAGGATCTGCCCGCCCAAAGCTGGCGCCAGGCCCGGGCCGGTGATCTGCTCTGGGCGCGCGAGTACTTCATGCCCTGGGTGCTTGAAGGCATCAAGAATCGCTCCCGCAGCGACGGATTCCGGGCCAAACGCCCCTTGCCCGCCCCCGTCTTTGGCACCGCAGTGCCGCCGGCATCGGCACCCGAAAGCGCACCCGAAGGCACTCCAGGAGGCGCTTTCGGAAGCATGAACGGGCGGAAGGGGACAGACTAGGAAGCATGGAAAACTTTGTGGCCCGCTGGCGAAGAGAGCTACGTGGCACATTTAGCGCAAATTCGGCCTCGATTCCGCAATGGGAGCTTGACCTGGAAAAGGGCGACGACGGCGGGTACTTCGGGCCGGAATCGGCAGCCTGGGCGGTGCACTCTTCCATGACGCCCCTCGTGGCCGGGATCCACGCCCTGCTGATCCAGGCCCTGCACCCTGGCGCGATGGCGGGGGTCCATGACCACTCGGACTACAAGGCCGATCCGTTGGGGCGGCTGGCCGGCACCATCCGCTGGATCTTCACCGTGACCTACGGCGATACGGTGGCTGCGCAGACTGCGTCGCAAAAAGTGCTTGCCATCCACCACTACGTCAAGGGCAGCTACACGGCCAACAACGGCAGCATACTGGCGTACACCGCCAACGACCCCGAGCTGCTGCGCTGGGTTCATTTGGCTTTTACGGAGGCGTTCTTGGCCTCCCACCAGACGCTTGCCCGCGGAACCAGCCGCGGCAACGCCATCCCGGGCGGCGCCGACGCCTACGTTGCCGACTGGGCGGTGGCCGGGCACCTCATGGGTGTGGTGGACCCGCCGCTCACCGAAGCGGAGTTGCGCGAGCAGCTTGCCCGGTTCGCCCCCGAACTGCGCCGGGATCAGCGCGTGGCGGACACGGTGGAGTTCCTAAAGAAACCGCCCTTGCCACGCTCGCAGCAATTGGGCTACAAAATACTGTTTGCCGCAGCCGTGCAAAGCCTGACCCCCGAATACCGGGAGCTGCTCCAACTCAAGGCGCCCCGCCTGGGCCCGTTCCCGCTCCCGGTGACAATGGGCGCCCGGGCCGTGCTCGGCGTCGTCCACCTGGGGCTGGGCAAGATGGGACCCAGCGAACGCTCCGCACGGGCCCGATGGCAGCGTCTCGGATTGGTGGCCGGCAAAAGCAGATAAAATAGGAGGCAGAGCGCCCGCCAACCCAAGGACTGCAACAGCCCATGACGCCCCGCCGGTTTTACCGCACCTTCGCCATTGCCGAATCCATCACCTGGACGTTGCTGATCGCAGCGATGATCCTCAAATACGCGGTGGGGGTTGGCCCCTGGCCCGTCAGCATTGCCGGTTTCCTTCACGGGATGGTGTTCATCGGCTACGCGCTGACAGCCGTTCTGGTGGGCGTCAACCAGCGCTGGCCCAAGCGCCTCATGGCCTTGGGGGTCGCCACAGCAGTGATTCCCTACGCAACCATCCCCTTTGACCTGTGGCTGGAACGCCGCGGCAAGCTCGAGGGCGGGTGGCGCAAAGCCGCCACGGAACACCCGGGCGACAGTGCCTGGCCGAACGTTGTCCTGCGCGCCTTGCTGAACCGGCCCGTTCTGCTTGGAGTCACGTTTGCCGTGTTGCTGGCAGCGATCATGTCAACGCTGCTGGTGATCGGCCCGCCCGGCGGCCGGCACTAACGCCACCGCCGGGCCCTCAGCGGCTCGCTGCTAGAGAGCGTCGAGTTGGTGAGCGTTGCGGGTGAGGTAAACCCGTCGCTCATCGACCCTGTCAATCGTTTCGAAAGTTGCGAAGCGGCTCCCGGCCCAAAAACCGTGGCCGGCAATCTTGACGAATCCACTCCGAAACAACCGGGCCGACATTTCCTTGGGCACGCGCGGCGTGGCACCAAAAATGGCCGTCAGCATGAGGTTGATGGGGTCCTGGCTGGAGACGCTTGCGGCCTCCTCAAAGGCGGCGATCTTCTCGTTGGCGGGTTCCACATGGCTGACCTTGCCGATCTCGTGACCTTCCGAATCGACAACCAGCATGCCCTTTGCAACATGGTCAATAGTAATCATTGCGAGAACCTCCTTGAGCGGTTATCTGCACTATATATCCGCCCCTCAGAAAGTGTCTGAAAACTTGCTGTGAACTTGAAATGTGTCGTGGATCGGGCCCCGGGGCCGGGAGAGACGGCTGGTTCCGCACCCTCCTCACAGCAGACACCCGAGAAGCGCGCAGCACAGCATCAGGGAGTTCACCTGTACTTGGAAAGCAAGTACAACTACGGCAGTGGCGCAAGGAGACCTTCGGTGAACGAAGACAGCAACAACAACGGGGCGACGGGGCGCAGGCCTGAACCGGACGAGGCAGGGGTGCCCGTACCTCAAGCCCCGGCACCCCTATCCGCAACGCCCCAGGGTCCGCCTTCTTCAGCCCCAGCAACGGCGACGCCCATGGCACCGCAGCAGCAGCCGCCGATCCAGTATGCCGCCTCCCCCAGGGGAGCGGCGTACCCCGGCCAGTCCGGGCAGGGCGGCAACGGGTACGGCAACGGCTACGGCAACGCCGGAGGCGGCACTGGCGGACGGGGCAAAAAGCGGTGGTGGACCATTCCGAAAGTTGTCGTGGCGGGTGTCATCGCGGTGCTGCTGGCCGGCGCGGGCGGCGGTGCCATCGGCTACGGAATCGGTGACGGAAATGCCTCGCACCACGGTTTCGCCAACGGCCAGTTCAAGGGCGGGCGTTATCACAGCTACCCCGGCGGAGGGTCAGGGCCGGGCAGCCAGGTGACACCCGCGCCGGGCAGCAACAACAACCCCTGACTTCCAGTATTAAACAACGCCAAACCCGCCGCCGGTTCTGCACAGGACGCTGTCCCGCGCGGAACCGGCGACGGGTTTTACGCATGCCGTTGCGCTCGGGGCCGGCCCTACCCACCAGGCCCGCGGGGGTCTAGCCTGTGAACAGGCCGGACACCGTCACAGTGGAGGAAAACATGTTGGCAAACAGCAAGGCATTCAGTGGCTTCTCCGTTTCCGATACGGACGAGGCACACACGTTTTATGCCGAAACCCTCGGACTTGAGGTGACGGAGGCCAATGGCATCCTGGCCCTGCACCTGGCCGGCGGTGGCAAGGTGATCGCGTATCCGAAGGGTCCGGCGCACGAGCCGGCGTCGTTCACGGTCCTGAACTTTCCCGTTACGGACATCGAGGCGGCCGTGGACCAGCTGGCCCGCGACGGCGTGGAATTTGAGCACTATGCCGGGACGGGCATGGAGACCGATTCGAAGGGCATTTTCCGCCGGGGCGGCCCTTTGATCGCATGGTTCAAGGACCCTTCCGGCAACCTCTTCAGCGTTATCCAGGAATAGCGGCCCGCAGCCGGAGCACGCGGTTTGCCCCCAGGGTACTACTTGGCGGGCCCAAGCAAATCCAGGGCCAGCAGGCTCTTGGCGGTGGCCACCAGGGCTTCCCCGTTGCTGCGCGGCTCCCAGCCCAGAACGGTCCTGGCCTTGGTGTTGTCCAGGTGCTTGACTTTGCCCAAGCGTGGCACCACGTCCTGGGCCAGCGACTTGTCGAACAATCCCACCAGGCGCACCAGCACGTCCGGAAGCACCCGGGTGGGCACCTTGGCGGCCGCGTCACCCAGCTCGGCGTGCAACGTCCTGGCCATCTCCTGCAGGGACATGGCATCGCCTGCCGCGGCCAGGAAACGCTCTCCGGCGGCGTCTTGGTGGGTCATGGCCGCAAGGTGCAGCTGTGCCACGTCCCGGACATCCACCACGCCGGAGGAGATTTTCGGCAAACCAGGCATGCCTCCGGACATGAGCCGGCGCACGATCACGACCGAACTGGACAAGCGCGAGCCCAGGACGGGGCCAAAGATTCCCACCGGGTTGACGACGGCAAGTTCCAAGCCCGCCCCGGGGCCCCGGACATAGTCCCAGGCAGCCTGTTCGGCCAGCGTCTTGGACTTCACATAAGGGCTCACCGAGGCCAGCGGATCCGTCCAGTCCTCCTCCGTGTAAGGGTGGTCCGGTACCGGGCGTCCGTAGCCCATGGCCGCGAACGACGACGTCAGCACCACCCGCTTGACCCCCGCCTCCCGTGCGGCCCGCAAGGCCCGAAGGGCGCCCTCGCGCGCCGGAACGATCAATTCGTTCTCGTCCTTGGGTTGCGTTGGCGGGAACGGTGAGGCCGTGTGGAGCACGTAGCTGGCGCCGTCGACGGCGGCCGGCCAGCCGGCGTCGTCCATCAGATCGGCGGCCACAAAGTCGAGCTCGACGTCGGGCCCGGCGCCGCCCTGCCGGAGCAGTGCCCGGACCTCCTCCGCGCGGTCAAGGCTTCGAACGGTGGTCCTGACCCGGTAGCCGTCCGCCAGGAGCTTCACAATGCAGTAGGCGCCGAGGAATCCCGAACCGCCCGTGACCAATACCAATTCGCCGCCCATGCCAACCGTCCGATCAATCCTTCGTCGCGTGTGCCTGCCACGATCCAGCATGCGCCCACAGGGCCGTTTCAGCCAAGGGTCAGGTGCCTGGCCGGACCGGGGCGGAACGAACCGACTGTACATCCGTTGTTGCACATATGATCTGTAGTGAATATGATCTGTAGAACAACATAATTGAGGGTCTTTGGAGGAAAACCATGGAAATCGGCGCCTACAGCTTTGGCGACACCCCGCTCAACGCGGACGGCAGCACCCGCTCCACGGCGGAGGGGATTCAAAACCTCTTTCAGGCGATCGTGCACGCCGATGCCGCGGGCCTGGACTACTTTGGCGTGGGGGAGCACCACACGGTGTCCATGCCGGCCTCCTCGCCCGGCGCCATGCTGGCCGCCGCCGCAGCTGCCACCAAGACCATCAAACTGGGCAGCGCGGCGAGCATCATCAGCACCGATGATCCGGTGCGCATCTTCCAGCAATTGGCCACCGCCGATGCAATCTCCGGCGGCGGACGCATTGAAATCACGGCCGGCCGCGGTTCCTCCGTGGAAACGTTCCCCTTGTTTGGCTTCGATCTGCGCGACTATGACCAGCTGTATTCGGAAAAGCTGGAACTGCTCATGGCCATCAACAATGCCGACGACGAAAACGTGAGCTGGAGCGGCACCGTCCGCCCGGCCATTGACAATCTGGCGGTGGTGCCACGCCCAGTGCGCGGCAAGCTGCCGCTGTGGATAGCAACCGGCGGCAGCCCGGCGTCGTCCGCCCGGGCGGGGCGCCTGGGACTGCCGGTCTCCTACGGCATTATCGGTGGGGCCCCGCACCGCTTCGCCCCGCTGGCCGATCCCTACCGGCAGTCGGCCGCCGCCGCCGGCCACGCCGGGGACGACGTCAAGGTGTCCGTGGCGGCACTGGGACTCGTGGCACCCACCAAGAAGGAAGCATTGGAGCGTTTCTACCCCGGCTGGTACAACCTCAATGTGGAAATGGGCCGACTGCGCGGCTGGCCCGCCCCGGACAAGGGAGCCTACCTGGCCCAGGCGGACGCCCCGGGCGCCTACTACGTGGGCAGCCCGGATGAGGTGGCGGCGCGGATCGTCCACCTGCACGGCTACCTGGGGCACATGCGGCACTTCCTGCAAACCGACATTGGCGGACTGCCGCACGATCACCTCATGGAGTCCATCACCTTGCTGGCCACCGAGGTCAAGCCGCGCATTGAACGGCTTCTGGCGGCCAAATAGACTGCCACCAAGGTCCCGCCTACAGCCCGGAACCGTAAGGCGAAACCACTGCCAACGGACCCCAAAAGCGTTCCTTGACACTGCCGGGCCCCGGTGCGCACCATGAGTTGTTGGGGTTCACTTCTCGCAGGGGAGATTGACATGAACGCAGCAGCCAGACCCGAAACCACCTCCGGATTATCCCCGGCCCAGTTGGCGGCACTGCGACCCTATGTGGTGGATTTGCAGGACGGCAAGTTTTCCACGACGGCGGAATTGAACACCGTTGCGGCCGACGTGGACGCCATTTTTGCCACCCACCTGCCGGCCTTCATCAAGTCCCGGGGCGGCGGCCCGGTGCCCGTGATGTTTTGGGCCCACGGCGGATTGGTTTCGGAGGCTTCGGCCTTGACGGTGGCCAACCAGCACGTCCAATGGTGGCTGGCCAACGGCATCTACCCCATCTTTTTCATCTGGCACACGGACCTGTGGTCAACGGTTGGTGATTTGCTGGCCGGACACATTGCCCATGCCAACGCGGCCCGGCCGGCGGCAGCACCTGCCTTCGATGTCACCGACATCACCGACGCCGGGATTGAATTGGGGGCGCGGGCTCTGGGCGGACCCGCCGTGTGGGGTGCCATGAAGACCAATGCGCAGTTGTGCTCGGGCACCGGGGGAGGGGCCAACTACGTGGCCGCCGCCGTCCAGTCGTTTGTGACGGCCAACCCCGGAACCATCACCCTGCACGCTGCCGGGCACAGCGCGGGCGCCATCTTCCATTCCTACTTTGTGCCCGACGTCGTCGAACATGGCGTGGTGGAATTCGACACCTGCTCCCTGCTGGCCCCGGCCGTCCGCTCCGATGTCTTCGAATCGACGCTGGAGCCACTCATCGGTGCCGGCATCAAGGCTGCGGCCGTATTCACCATGAATGAGGCCCAGGAACGGGCTGACAACTGTCTGGGCGTCTACCGAAAGTCCCTGCTGTACCTGATCCGTGGTGCCCTGGAGCCGGAACGCAACGCCAACGTCCTGGGGTTGCAGGAATGCATCCAGTCCGACCAGGTGCTGTCACGGCTGTTTCCGACGGCGCCGGGCGGCGGCGACGCCGAGGCCGTCTGGTCCACGACCACCACCGGTGCTCTCAACTCACGCAGCGTGGCCATCCACCACGGCGACTTCGACGGCGACGTCGCGACCATGGACAGCGTGGCCCTGCGCATCACGGGCGCCGGCAGCATCGTCTCCTTCGCGCTGTCCGGGAATCCGGCAGTCCTGGCCGCGGCCGCCGCCGTGCACAATCCCTGAAACCCGGGAGGGCCCCCGGCGGCCACGCCTTCATCGCCAGCGAGCTGAACCGGTGGAGCCGGAGGTGTACGCCGTCAACCCGCGGGCACGCCATGTCTACGAGCGGTGTGGTTTCGTCTATGAGGGGCGGAAGCGGGCCGCACTTAAATTCGACGGGGTCCATGTCGGTGCGGTGGTGATGTCCATGGTCCGCTCCGATTGGGAACAGGCGGTCGCAACCATCGCGGCAGGATTGCCGGAGCCGCACCCCCGGGGTTGACATGCCGCATACAGGCACAGGGCCCGCACATGATCCAGCCGTGAAGGTCCCTGCACGCGCCGACGGGCACGTGCAGGGTTAGTTCGGGTGGACGGTGATCGCCGAGCCCTTGAGTGCTTGGGTGTTGGGTGCCGGATCCTGCCGCTTGACGGACACGGTGTCGCCCGGGACGGAATTTCCTGTTCCGGGCACGGAAGGCGCCGAGTCGTTGGCGATAAGCCGGAACGTGGTGGTTCCCAGCAATTTCTTGGCTTCGCCAATGGTTGACTGGGTGAGGTCCGGAACCGTTTCCGTCCCGACGGTTGCGTTGAGCATGTCCTGGCGCGCCGTTTCGGCGGATTTGGCCGAGAAGTAAAACGCGATGGCGGCTCCGACAGAGGCCGTGATGCCGCCGACCAGGGCGCTGCGCAAGGCCGAGTCCTGCAGGCCAAACGACATCACCGTCAGCAGGAGCAGGCCAACCACCAACGCCACTGCCATCCACCCCCGGACGATGCTTTCGGCCGGATTCCGGGCGTTCTTGCCCGTGCGCGCCACGACAATGATCAGTGTTGTGGCCAAAACAGTGATGGCAACAATCCCCAGGGCCATCAGCAAAACCGGGGCATCCAATGCGTCCGCCGGCGGCGTGGACGCACCAGTGGGGGTCGGATCCAGGGCCGGGATTCCCAGCCGCGCAACCGTCAATCCAGACAAGCCAACGAGTAACACTGTGACCTCCTCGAATGGCGTTCCAGTGTAGGGCGCAGCGTCACCAGTTGGTGTGGGTTCGCCCCCAAGGTTCATCCATGAGGCGTATTTTATACCCAAACAACCGCCGCACATCAGCCCTTGGTTCCCTCTTTTTGTGGCGGCAGGAAAAGGCCGGGGCCGGCTTCCAGGACAATAATAACGACGGCGGCGGGAGAATTCCGGGCGTTGCGCAGCTTTGCCGGGGCGCGCATACTGGACGTGTCCGGTGGGAGGCCCACATGGCTCAGAGGTCGATTCATTCACTCGAGGCAGCTGCCGCAACCGCATTTGCCGGTGTTCTGGCGCTGCTGGTTCTGGCGTCGTGCTCGGTTCAGCCGTCGGGACCGTCGTCGGCCCCTGCCGCTCAAACTGCGCAGGCCGCAACAACGGTATCCACGGTGCAAGGCGCGCAGGCCCCATCCACGGTGCAAGGCGTGCAGGTGCCCGGTCCTGCGGAGCCCGGGGCCGCGGGAGGCAATGCCGCCGGCTTGCCCGCCTGGGTTCCACCGGGCCCCGCAGACCCTGTCGACCCGCCGCCCGATGGTTGGTATTCCCCGCTGGTGCAAAAAGACTGCCAGTCAATGCCCGGGGCTGACACCAGCGGGGATGCCGGTGCGGCCACCCTTGTCACGGCCGCTTACCAATTGTGCGTTGCCGTGACCACCGACAACGCCGACGCCTGGGATGCGGCATCCGCCGATCTCAAGTCCCTGCCCATCCCTGCGTCGTCCGGCTGCCTGGAAACCGCAACTTACGCCGTGCTGAGCGAGGTTGTGGCGTATCACGTGGCCCACGCCGGCGCGCCCGTGGAGACAGTCCCCGGGACGGGCACAGCTTGCCCGCTGGGCTTGACCGGAATCATCGAACAAGGCGGCGATCCAACCGCCGTCAGCCCCGTGGTGCCCGCGGAGGGCGGCACCCAATTGCGTCTGATGGGCAGGTTCCTTGCCGTTGACTCGGTCCTGGTGGCGGGGCAAAGCGTCCCCGTGAGCCAGGTTGCCGAGAACGACTTTGACTTTGTGGCCCCGCCGGCCACGGCAGCCGGCTCCGTGACAGTCACGGCCGTAGGGCCCGACGGCGCCACCCTTCCCGGCAGTGCGACTTTTTCCTACGCTGCACCGGAGAGCCAGCCGCCGGCTTCAAGCGACACACCGGCCGAGTCAACGCCGCCTCTTCCTAGCGATGCTCCGGCCGAGTCGACGACGTCGGACACCTTGGGTGTTCCCTAGGCGGGCCCCATGGCGGAAAACGAGTCCACGGCATTCTCCAAGGCCATCGCGGCCGTGTCGTCATTTGGGCCGCCCCTGGCCGTCATCACGGCACTGCTGGTGTATTTTGGCTGGGCGCGATCGGACGCCCAGGCACGGGCGATGGGCCTTGACGTGAGCTTGTTTGGCTACAGCGTGCAGGACTACGTTCTTCGCAGCATCCGGTCTTTGTTCGTGCCATTGGTGGTCCTGGCCGCCACCGCGATCCTGTGGGTGGCGCTTGACCGTTGGCTGACCGGAGCCGGTCTGGCGGTCCGACACCGCGCCGCCGTCCGGCGTGGTGCCCTGGCCGCCATGGTTGTCGGGGCGGCCGTGGCGGTCCTGACATTTTCCTCCACGTTTTTTCGAGGCGGTGCGGATGCCACGTTCCTGCCGTACATCATGGCCGCAGGGGTCCTGCTGGCGGCCTGGGGGAGCCATCTGCGTCGGCACGTTCCGGCGTCGTCACGGCCGGCCCGGGCCGGTGCCGTCATGGCCGTGAAATACCGGTCCCTGGAATCGGTGCTGGTGTTCAGCGTGGTGACGCTGCTGTTGTTTTGGGGCACGGCCGACTTTGCCCAGGCGGTGGGCCGTGGCCTGGCGGTGCAGGTGGAACAAAGCGTTGGCACGATGCCGCGGGCTGCGGTCTACAGTGCCGCCCGCCTGGCCGTCGGCGCACCGCATGTCATCGAAACGGATTTGGGCACCGCCGCGGCCCCGCTATACAGGTACCGGGGGTTGCGCCTGTTGGTGGCCAGCGGCGGCAAGTTCTTCTTCCTGCACGACGGCTGGACGCTGCGCAGCGGCACAGTCGTGGTGCTGCCGGACAACGACTCTATTCGCGTCGAGCTGGGAAATTAGCGCTTTATCACGTCCTTGACGGGTGTTTTTCCCCGGCCCATACTCATCCCATCGGCGGTCCCGCCGGGCACGGCATTGCCGCCACCATTGATGCGTGGGCGGCGACATGGTGTTCATCCCGCTGCCCACACCGGTGATGGTGGGTGATAAGCGGTCAACTGTGCAAACCTTCAAAACTGTTCCTTGACTCCACGCGCCAGCCGGAGGAACCTCGTCATTAACCATGCTGTAGGAGGTCCCGTCAGGCCACCGCATGGCTGAGGAGGGAACATCACCATGGCTAGAACCAACTCCCGATACGGCTGGGTCCCGGACCTGCCGGACCAGCGTGACTATCAGTTTGCGGCGCCCCATGCGGTGCAGGCACAGCTGCCGCCGTCCATCAACCTCACCAGCTCCTGCCCGCCCGTCTACGACCAGGGCCAGCTGGGCTCCTGCACCGGCAACGGGGTTGCAGGGGTGGTGCAGTTTGACGCCATGAAGGAAGGGCTAGCCGACACGTCGACGCCGTCGCGCCTTTTTATCTACTACAACGAGCGCGTCATTGAGGGCACCGTGAAGTCGGATTCCGGAGCCCAGATCCGCGACGGCATCAAGACGGTTGCCACCACCGGTGCATGTGATGAAACCCTGTGGCCCTACGACATCACGCAATTCGCACACAAGCCGACGGCGGCCTGCTACAAGGCGGCCAAGGACCACCGTGCCATCGTCTACTCGCGGGTGGGGCAGTCCCTGGCCCAGCTGAAGGGGTGCCTGGCCTCCGGCTATCCGGTGGTGTTTGGCTTCACGGTGTATGACAGCTTCGAAAGTGCCGAGGTTGCCAGCACGGGCGTCGTGCCCATGCCTGCTGCGGGCGAAGGCGTGCTGGGCGGGCACTGTGTGGTGGCCGTCGGCTACGACGACGCCAGCCAGCGCTTCACCATCCGCAACTCCTGGGGTGACGGATGGGGGCAGTCGGGCTACGCCACCATGCCGTATGCCTACCTGCTCAGCCCGTCGCTGGCGAGCGACTTTTGGACAGTGAAGTCCACCACCTAGAACATCGTGAGCGTGCGCTCAGTCAATGATGCCCTGCACCAGTGCGCCGTAGCGCTGGATCAATTGCTGGGCGGGGATCTCGTCCTCGCCCAGCAATCCCAGTGTGCGCAACCCGGCGCCCAGGCCCATGACAGCGCAGACCACCAGTTGTGACTTCTGCCGATCGGGGCTGGCGTCGTTGATTTGCTGTGCAATCCAGGACACGTATTTCTCCCGCAGCTCGGCTTTTGCCACATCGGGCTCCGGTGAATCCTGGACGAGCAGGGCCACCTTGGCCCAGGGTTCGGATTCATCCGCCGCACGCCGGGCCAGGATTCGGCGTACCAGCATGAAGCCAAGGGGTTCATCCGCGGCGTGATGAAAATCGGGCGTTGGAGCCTCCGGGGCGGCGGCCGCGTACAAGTTGGCCTTGCTGCCCATGACCTTCATGACCATGGCGGGGGAGTAGCCGGCACTGGTGGCGACATCCTTGATGGTGACGGTGCTGTAACCCCGTTCACTAAACAATTCCCGGGCCGCGTCGATGATCATGTCGCGGGTGCTTGGTTCGCTCATGGCGCCGCCGTCAGCGAGCCGGTTGCGTGCTTGGCAAAGCTTTCAAAGTTGAAGTCCGCCACTGTGGAGTGCGCCGTAATGACCAGCGGCCGCGACTGCGAATGACGGCCCGTCGGTTCCAGGCAGGTGAGGATGTAGCGTCCGGGCGCCGGCAGCGGCACCTCGAAGTGGCCCGACGCGGACGTGCACGTGGAGACCACAAACTCGCCCGTTGGCCGGATGAGGGTCACCAGGGCCCCGTCCAGTGCCCGTCCGGCGTTTTGCACGCCGCCGGAGAGGGTCAGCCGTTGTGCCAGCCGGATTTGCTGTGTGCTGGAGGAATCGGAGAACTCCAGCACCTGCGAGGTGGGGGACCAGCCGTCGGCGCTGGAAATGACCAGGTACCGTCCAGGCGCCGGCAGCACCAGCGAGTAACGCCCGTCGTTGTCGGCCCTGCTCCAGTCGGCCGGTTCGCCGTTGGTGTGCAGGGCGTTGACCACCGCTTGGCGGATGGGTCGCAGGTCCTCACGGACCACGGTGCCGCTGACCACAATCTCGTCGTCGGACGCGCTGCGCAGTTGTGCCATGGCAACTTCGGGGGCGACCGCGGCGGACACCGGGACTCCCACGGTGTACCCTGCCGTGGCCGGAGAGGAAGCGCCCGGGGTCCCTGAAGGAGCGGTGGCTGGCGTCGCGGCGGCACCGGCAAGGGCCACGGAGGACCCCGGCGCGCTGGGGGAGCGCGGTATGAACACGGAAACGCCGATCGACAGCAAGGCCGCGATGGCCGCGTACCAGAAGATGTCCCTGAAGGCGTCAACGGTCGGCAGCGACACCGGGCCCGCCTTGACCACCACCGAGGTCAGCACGGCTGCCACGACGGCGGACATCGTGGAGGTTCCCACCGCCCGCAACAGGGAGTTCAGCCCGTTGGCGGAGGCCGTTTCGGTGATGGGGACCGAGCGCATGATCAGGGTGGGCATGGCCGCATAGGCGATGGCCGTACCCATGCTGACCACCGTGGCGCCCAGAATGACCATCCAGACTTCGCCGGTGAGGAACACCCGGGCCACGTAGGCGCCGGCCAGCACCGCCGAACCAACAATCAAGGTGATCTTGGCGCCGTACTTCTTGGTAATCATGGCCGACACGGGCGCCAGCGCCACCATGGCCAGGCCCGAGGGCACCATGCACAAGCCGGCAACCACCACGCTGAGCCCAAAGCCGTATCCGCCAATGTTTGGCAGCTGCAGTTGCTGGGTGGTGCTGAGCATGTTGGCGTACATGGAAAAGCCCACCAGGATGGAGGCGATGTTGGTCAATAGCACCGGCCGGCGGGCCGAGGTGCGCAGGTCGACCATGGGCTGGCTGACCCGCAGCTCGTAGGGGAACCAGATGGCCAAAAAGACCGCAGTGCCGATGAACAGCAGGATCACCGGTTCGCTGCTCCAACCCCAGTTCCCGCCCTTGGAGATGGCGAGCAGCAGCGATGTCAGGGCGGCTGTCAGCAACACTGCACCGACGACGTCGAACTTGCCCTTGGTGCGGACCGACGACTCGGGAACAATCGCCAGCACGGCAATGATCAAGGCAATGCCGATGCCGGCGGAAATCCAGAAGATCGCCTGCCAGCCCAAGGATTCGTAGATCACCCCGGCCAGGGGCAGGCCCAGGGCGCTGCCGATGCCCAGGGTGGCGCTCATCAGGGCCACGGCGGAGGCTACTTTTTCCCGGGGGAGTTCGTCGCGCATGATGCTGATGCCGACAGGGATCAGCGAGGCCGCAAGCCCTTGAAAGGCGCGGCCGATCAGCAAGGTCACCAGGGTGCCGCCGAGGGCGGCAATCAGGGAACCGATGACCATGGCCACCATGGCGACCACCATCATGCGGCGCTTGCCGAACATGTCCGCCAAGCGGGAGACGATGGGCGTGGCGATGGCGCTCGTCAGCAGGGTGACCGTGACAAGCCAGGATGCGTTGTCGGGGGTGGTGCCCAGGATCTTGGGGAAATCGGGCAGCAGCGGCACCACCATGGTTTGCTGCAACGCCACCACGGTACCGGCCAGGCACAGGATGGTGACGACCAGTGAGGTGCGTTTCGGGGCTGCCGTTTTCTTGGCTTGCGCCGTGGCGGGACGTGGGGTGGCGGCGGTGGCCAAATGCGACGGCACGGTCTTCCTTCGCGAAAAGAGGGAGGCGGTGAACGAGCGTTCACCACTCTAGTGAACCACCGTTCACCACCGCAGGTCAATCCGGAGTCCGCGCCGGGCGCGGCCCAGGGAGCGGCACCCCTACAGCGTCAACCTCCGCCACATCCGCAGGGTCAGCGCCGCACCCAGCGCCGCAATGGGCAGGGCCAGCAATAGCTGCACCACGGCCAAGGCCCCCAGCGGGGCGCCGCCCGCAGCCGCCCACAGGCCTGGTGCGGCGAACGGAAACCACCCGCCGATGCCGACGATGACGGCAGCCTGTGACAGCACCACGACGACGGTGACGGCGCCGATCGCGGCCAGGTAGCCGCGTCCCGCCGTCGCCACGCAGGCGCACGGGAATGCCAATAGTCCCGTCAACAGCGTCACGAGCAGGAGCCGCCAAGCCAGGACTGCAATGGCGCCGGCCGGGCCGTGAAAGCCCAGCAGCCACCCTGCCGCCAGCACTGCGGAGGTCAGGGCGATTGCCATGGCGCCGATCCACGCCGTGACCACAGTGAACTTGGCCGCGGCAATTGCCCGCCGCGTCACCGGGATGCCGTACAGCCCGGTGACCGTCCCGTCGGTGAACTCCCGTCCAAACATCCACCCGATGACCAGGCCGAACGCGAGGAATCCGGCCACGGCGCCGACCTGTGTGGCGCCGTCGAACAGGCCGGCCCAGCCGCGGTCGGTCATAAAGGTCGCCGCCTTGGCGGCGAACGTGCTGCTCCCGCCCAGGGCGAGCACCGATGCCATGGAAATGAGCAGGATCCCGCCTAACAGCAGCACGCTGGTGGTAAGGACTACGGGTGCACACCGGAACTTGAGCCATTCCACCGCCAACGCGGCCCGCCATTGCTGGGCCGCGGTCATCGAGCTTGCTCCACATCGGTGTAGACCAGCTCAAAAAAGCGCCGTTCGATGTCCACGGCATCCGGTTCAAGCCTGCCAATGGTGCGTCCGGCGTTGATGACGGTGATCCTGTGTGCCATGCGGGCCACTTCGTCGAGATGGTGGCTGGACACCAGTGCCGCCATCCCCTGGGCCACGCGCCGTGTGATGGCGGTCCTGACCGCAACGACGCCGGCCGGGTCCAGGGCGTTGCTGGGCTCGTCGAGGACCACGATGGAGGGTTCGGCGATCAGTGCCGCAGCCAGTCCCAGCCGTTGCCGATTGCCCAGTGACAAGGCGCGGGACCGTTTGCCCCACCACTGGGTCAACAGCAGTTCCTCAGCGATGGTGGCGGCGGCAGACTTCGCGGCCCGGGCCCCGAGCCCGGCCAGCAGTCCCGCGATTAGCAGGTTCTTTTCCACCGTCAATTCGGGGTATGCCAGCGGTGTTTCGATGAGATGCCCGACGCCGCGCCAATCGGCCGAGGTGAGCCGCCCCACCTCGCACCCGCGCAGCATGACGGTGCCGGCGTCGGCGCGGGCCATGCCGAGGATCAAGCGCATCAGGGTGGTCTTGCCGGCGCCGTTCAACCCGACCAGAGCGTGGATTTCGCCGGCAAAAACGGTCAAGTCGACTCCGTTGAGTGCCAGCTCGCGGCCGAATCGCTTGGTGACCGTGGCTAGTTCGATGCAGGGCCCGGAGCCCTCGTGGCCGGAGCTCACTGCGCGGACTCCTTGCCTTCCGGGGGCGGGGCCAGCTGTTTCAGGGCGTCGTTGATGAGGTTGCCCAGACCGCCGGTGTCGGCACGTGCCCACTCAAAAAGGGCGGCTGTGATGGCGCCCAAACACGCACCGGCTGCCACCTCGGCTGCCAGGGCGGGCGCGCCCGTTGTTTGCAGCGCCGTGACGATGACCTGATGGGTCACCTGGTTGTTTTCCCACATCCGCGCTTTCAGCGAGGGGTGGGCATCGATGATCCGGACCCGCTCCCAGGTGTCGTCCCGGTCGGGCTCGGGAAGTTGCGCCCAGGCCTGCGCCAGGCCGCGACGAACCCGCTCCAGTGGCGGCAGGCCGACGGGCTGTGCTGCGACCGCGGCACCGATCAAGGGGTCGTACGGGTCCTCGAACAAGACTGAACTCTTGGCAGGAAAGTGCCGGAAGAACGTCATGGCGCTCACGCCGGCCTCGGTGGCGATTTGCTCCACCGTGGTGGCGTCGTAGCCATGGAGCCGGAACAGCCTTATGGCCACGGATTGCAGCTGCGCCTTGGTGCGTTCACTCTTGCCCATGAGCATAATGTTAGTCGCTAACATTATACAGTCGCAGGGATTTTAACCCGATGGGAGGCCGTGCTTGGACACGGCTGCGCCGGCGACGCTTATGACGACGCCGGCGCAGCCGAAGTGCTAGCTGCGGCGGACGGCGGCGGCCGGGTCGCTGTAGCTGGGCTTGCCGTTCTCCCGGTGGCCGGCGAAGCGTCGGACGTAGCTGGGAGCGTCGTCGTCGGTGACCGTCACGTCAAACCAGCCGTAACTGTCTGCCAGCTCGATCTCCACGTTTACGCTCTTGCGCGGCGGTACCGTGACCTTCCGTCCCTTGTCGTTGCTGTACGCGTTGGCCACCCGGATCTTTCGGGGACGGCTTCCGGAGTTGGCCAGCACCAGGGTGCCGCCGGCGTCGTCGATCTTGGCGTTGACTTCGGCGGCATCCGTGAGGGATCCCTTGAACTCGGCCAGGTATCCGTTGGCGCCCCAGGCGGACAGGCTGTAGGCGGCGCTGTTGGTCCACGAATCACGCACCGTGTCCGTGGCGGCCACCTGGTAGCGGCGCGGTGCGTCGGCGGGAGCCAGGCCGTTGCGGACCTGGAAGTACGCCCCCGACTTGCCCCGGTTGGCGAAATCAAGCCGCAGCTCGGTCCCGCTGACGCGCGCCAGCTCGACGCCGAAACGGTAGGGGAGCGGGCGGGCCGGACGGACGCCGGGATCCTGCACGGGCATGGCCTGCGGGTTCGGCACCGAGAAGGGCTGGCCCAGGCCGTGGATTGGTGCCGGCGGGGTCATGGCCTGGAAATCGGCCTGCTTGCGGGAGAAGTCGAAGGCCGACGTCAGGTCGCCCACCACCGAGCGGCGCCAGTTGCTGATGTTGGGTTCGGCCACGCGGAAGCGCTTTTCCAGGAACCGGATGACGGAGGTGTGGTCAAACACTTCCGAACAGACCCAGCCGCCCTTGCTCCAGGGCGAGACCACCACGAGGGGTACGCGGGGCCCAAGGCCAACCGGCTGTTTGCCGAGCGGGTCCGCGCCGGGAACCAGCGGGCTCGCCTCGCCGGGGTGAAGGTCCAGGTCCAGGATTTCATCGGCCAGGCTGGCAGCCAGCGAGTCGGAGACCAGGCCGTCGGTGCCCGGGCGGTTGGTGACGGGAGGCATGGGAGGGACCACGTGGTCGAAGAAGCCGTCGTTCTCGTCGTAGTTGAGGATTAGCGCCGTCTTGGCCCAGACCTTGGGGTCGGCAGTCAGGGCGTCCAGGACCGTGTCGATGTAGTAGGCCCCGTCTGTGGGGGAGGCCGACGGGTGCTCACTGTACTTGTACGGAGACACCACCCAGGAGACGGCCGGCAGGGTTCCGTCCAGGACGTTCTGCTTCATCGCAGCCAAGGTGTGGGTGGAGGCGCCGTTGTCCACCAGGGGGCCGCTGGCACCCTCCGCCTTCTGGAAATTGGCAAAGAACTCCAACGAATTGTCCGTGTAGTTGTCCGTGGGCTGGCCGGGGACGCCGGTGCCGCCCTGGTAGACGCGCCAGCTGATGCCGGCGTCTTGGAGCCGCTCGGCGTACGTGGTCCACGTGTAGCCGTTGGTGCCGTTGCGCTCGCCGAGGCCGGGGCCGTTCGGCTTGGTGCCCATGCGGTTTTGCGGGTCCACCGTGCCGGTCCACAGGGCAATCCGGTTGGGGGCCGTGTCGGCGTGGACGGAGGCAAAATAGGAGTCGCAGATGGTGAAGGAGCTGGCCAGCGAACGGTGGAAGCTGTTTTCCTTCTCCGTCAGGTAGGCCATGGTCAGCACGTCCTGCTTTTGGTTGACCCACTGGTCCCAGCGGCCGTTGTTCCAAGCCAGGTGGCCGCTGCTCCAACCGTGGTCGGTGCCGGCGATGTTCTCACTGGTCCGCTCCGAGTTGAGCGGGAACGGCAGCACAAAGCTGGAGCCGGCCGGCAGGCCGCGGGCGTTGTACCGGGCGGTTTGCACGGCGGCCGGCGGCTGGTGCCAGACGTCCTGGCCGTTGGGGAGGATCCACGGGCGGGGATCTCCGAAGCCGCGCACCCCGCTCATCG
>JBAUMA010000615.1:0-5783 GCA_049578485.1 Specibacter sp. | reverse complement strand
GCGATATACCGCCATCCGAAAGCGCAAGCGCCGTCCTTTGTTCCCGGCAAGCAACCGGAGGGGCTATTTGACCTCTACGCCGGCATCCACGAGTTCTTCGAGGGCTTCCTCGCTGTTGTCGTCATCGACGCCGAGCACGTAGTCGCGCAGCACCGTGGTGTTGTAGCCGGCGTTGATGGCGTCCAGGGCCGTGGCGCGGACACAGAAGTCGGTGGTCATGCCAACAATCACCACGTCCTCGACGTCGTTCTCGCGGAGCCAGTCATCCAGGCTGACGGGCGCATCGGCGTCGTCCGGGTTTGCGGCCTCGTGGGCTTCGCGTTCCCCGACCATAACCTCGTCCTCCGGCGCCAGCAGTCCGTCGAAACCTGAGTAGGCGGCGTCGAACTTGCCCTTGCGGAAGTAGGCGTCGATGTCCTCGGTGTCCAGGTTCTTGTGGAGGGCCGCGCCCTTGGAACCTGCCAGGCAGTGTTCAGGCCAGCTGCTGACAAAGTCAGGTGTTTCGGAAAAGTGGCTGCCCGGATCGACGTGCCAGTCCTGCGTGGCCACGATGAAGTCAAAGTCGGCAGCCTCGGAAATCAACTCCGTGATCTCTGATGCCAAATCCGCCCCTCCCGCAATGGGAAGCGATCCGCCTTCGCAAAAATCGTTTTGCACGTCCACAATGATGAGGGCCTTGGCCATGGGTGACTCCTTTAGTTCCGTACTTCTGAGGGCTGTTCGTACTCGGTGGGGATGACGGGATCGCCGCGTTGGAGGCGGCGGGCCGCGCCCGGCAATTCGGCCATGGAGGCAGCGTGGCGCCGGGTGGCGCGGCGCACGCCCTCAGGGCCAGTCCAGCCCGGCGCGGTCACACCCGCGGAGACTAGTTGCTGGATCAGCGGGCGGTCGTTGCCGTCATTGGCGGGCGGGGCGCCGATACCCACCACCTCGGCCGTGGCGATTCCGCGTTCGTTCAGGCGCCGCATGGCGTACTTCTTGCCGCCCACGCTGGCCTTGTTCTTTGCCGCCTTGGCAACGGAGACAAAGTCACCGTTGTCGTCCTCGCGGGAGACCAGTTTGTAGACCATGGAAGCGGTGGGCGCGCCGGAGCCGGTCACGAGGGAGGTGCCGACCCCGTAGGAGTCCACGGGTGCGGCGGCGAGGGCCGCGATGGCAAACTCGTCGAGGTCGCTCGTGACGGTGATGCGCGTGTTTACGTTGCCCAGGGAGTCAAGCAGGGCCCGCACGTCGTGCGCCTGGGCCAGCAGGTCCCCGGAGTCCAGCCGGACGCCGCCCAAGGCGGGCCCGGCAATGGCGACGGCCTTGCGGACGGCGGCTTCGACGTCGTACGTGTCAACCAGCAACGTTGTGTCGGCCCCGAGGGACGCCACCTGGGCCCGGAAGGCCTCCTCCTCGGAGTCGTGCAACAGCGTGAAGGAGTGCGCGGCCGTGCCTTGGGTCAGCACGCCGTAGCGCAGCCCGCATTCCAGGTTCGAGGTGCTGTGGAAGCCGGCGATCAGGGCGGCACGCGAGGCGGCCACGGCGGATTCCTCTTGCGTGCGCCGCGAGCCCATCTCGATGCACGGCCGGGAGCCCGCGGCCGTGATCATGCGCGACGCGGCTGAGGCGATCGCGGAGTCGTGGTTCAGCACGGAGAGCACGTACGTCTCCAGGATGCACGCCTCGGCGAACGTGGATTCGATGGTCAGGATGGGTGAATTCGGGAAATACAGTTCGCCCTCTGCGTAACCGTAAATGTTGCCGGAGAACTTAAAATCGGCCAGCCAGGCAAGGGTTTCGTCGTTGACAACGCGGTTGTTGGCCAAAAAATCCAGTTCGTGGCCGCCAAAACGGAAATGCTCCAGGCCCTCCAGGATGCGACCCGTACCGCCCACAACCCCGTAGCGGCGGCCGTCCGGGAGCCTGCGGGCGAATGCCTCGAACACGCTGCGACGGTGTGCGGCCCCCGAGTGCAGAGCCGCCTGGAGCATGGTCAGCTCGTAGTGGTCAGTGAACAGGGAAGTGCGGGGATTGCCCCCATGCGATGCGATAGTCACGGAATTCACTTTAGTGCGGCAACACTAGAATGGACACATGAGTGTCAGCACAGCCCCGGAAACTGATCGGGACCTATCCACGCAGCAGCTCACCTCACCAGACGTCCCCTGGCAATTGATTGTATGGAACGACCCGGTGAATTTGATGAGCTATGTGAGTTACGTTTTCCAAAGCTATTTTGGCTATTCGGAGGCCAAGGCGGAGCAATTGATGATGCAGGTGCACCAGGAAGGCAAATCTGCTGTGGCCCAGGGTGCCAAGGAAAAAATGGAGGCGCACGCGGTGGCAATGCACGGCTTCGGATTGTGGGCCACCGTGGCGAAGGGTGGCGGACGTGGCTAAAGCGTTCAACCCGGGGCGTCGCGGCATCACGGGCTTTTTGGAAACCGCCGAGCGCGATCTGCTGCGCAAGCTGTTCGCCGACATCATCACCATGCTTGAGCCCGACACCCCCGCCCACGAAGACCCCCTCGCTGCGTTGATCGGGCTGGACATGGATGTCACCCCGCCCACCGATCCGGCCCTGCGCCGGCTGCTGCCGGATGCCGTGAAGGACGACGCCGACTCCGCACTTGAGTTTCGCCAGCTTACCGAGCGCTCGCTGCGGGAAACCAAGATCGGCGCCCTGCGCGCTGCCTCACTCGACCTTGATAAGGACAAGCTGGTGCTCGATCCCGAGACCGCCAAGCTGTGGTCCATGGCGCTCAACGACGTCCGGCTGGTGTTGGCCGAGCGGTTGGAAATCCGTGACGAGAAGGACGCCGACCGGGTCCACCAGGTGCAGGACTGGGGGGACGCCGACGACGTCGAAAGTTACCTTTCGCTGGTCTACAACTTTGTCTCGTGGCTGCAGGAAAGCCTTGTCCAAGCCATCCTGGCAGGGTTGAAGAGCGGGCGGTAACGTGCCGGGGCCAATGGGATTTGTGCGCGTCTGTGACAAAGCAGACGAGGCGAAATGCACCCGGGCACGGGGTTTGGCATCTATCCTGAGACGATCATGAGCACAACAACCGGGGCCATTCCTTCCACTTACCCAAGCGGTGCGGGCGCAGCTGCCGACCCGCACCCGATGGCGGAGCGGGCCATTGGCATTTTTGACTCCGGGGTGGGCGGGCTGACAGTGGCCCGGGCAGTCATTGACCAGTTGCCCAACGAATCCATCCTGTACGTGGGCGACACCGCCAACGGCCCCTACGGCCCGCTGCCGATTGCCGAGGTCCGCGCCAATGCGCTCGGTGTGATGGATGAACTGGTCGACGCCGGCGTGAAGCTGCTGGTGATCGCCTGCAACTCGGCCTCCGCTGCGGTGCTCCGCGACGCGCGGGAACGCTACACGGCCCGGTACGGCATCCCCGTCATCGAGGTCATCCAGCCGGCGGTGCGCCGAGCGGTTGCGGCCACCCGAACGGGCCGAGTCGGCGTCATCGGCACCGTGGCCACGGTGGGCTCGCGCGCCTACGAGGACACCTTCGCCGCAGCCCCGGACCTGTCCATCACGTCCGTGGCCTGCCCTGACTTTGTGCGATTCGTGGAATCAGGGATCACGGCAGGACCCGAGCTGCTGTCCACCGCCGAGTCCTATCTGGCGCCCTTGAAGGCGGCCTCCGTGGACACCCTGGTGCTGGGCTGCACCCACTACCCGCTGCTGACCGGCGTCATTTCCTACGTCATGGGCGACTCCGTCACCCTGGTGTCCAGTGCCGAGGAAACCGCCAAGGATGTCTACAAGGCCCTCGTCAGCCACGACCTCGAGCGCGTTTCCACACTCGCGCCCACCCACAATTTCCTGTCCACCGGCGACGCCGAGGCGTTCGGCGTGCTGGCCCGCCGGTTCCTGGGCCCGGAGGTGCGCGGCGTGGAGCAGGTGGCCCACGTGGCCGCCCACTATCCCACCGGCTCCATCGCCCGGATCACCCCCGACATGCTGGCCGCCGCACAGGCCGCCGCGGCCGGGCCGTCATCGCGGATTTCAAATTTTGTTTTGCAGGAATCGGCGCGCACCTTGGCGACGCCGGACAACGCCGTGGGGGAGCGAACGTGAAATTGACGATTGTGGGTTGCAGCGGGTCCTTTCCGGGGCCGTCGTCGGCGGCGTCCTGTTACCTGCTGACCGCGCACGACGGCGTCCGGCCGTGGCGGGTGCTCATGGACCTGGGCAGCGGGGCGCTGGGCGACGTCCAAAAGTACATGGACCTGGAGGACATCGACGCGATCTTCCTCACCCACCTGCACCCCGACCACTGCATGGACTTGTGCGGCCTGCACGTGGCGGTCCGCTGGAGCCCCAAGGGCTGGCACCGGGACCGGATCCCCGTCTGGGGTCCGGAAGCCACGGCCGACAGGCTTGCCACCGCCTACGTGCTGGAGCTGGATCCTGGCATGCGTGAGGAGTTTGACTTTAAACTGTGGAACGAGCGTGAGCCGGTAACCGTGGGGCCGTTCAAGGTCACCCCGTACACGGTCAACCACCCCACCCCGGAGGCCTACGCCTTGCGCGTTGAGGCCACCGAATACGACGGCACCGGCCTGGACAGGACCGTGACGCTGACGTATTCGGGGGACACCGACGCCTGCGAAGGGCTTGAGGACGCCGCCAGGGACGCCCACATGTTCCTGTGCGAGGCGGCGTTTGAGGAAGGCCGCGACGACGCCATCAAGGACGTGCACCTGACGGGCAAGCGTGCCGGTGAAGCGGCGACGGCGGCCAATGTGCGCCGCCTGCTGTTGACCCACATCCCCGTCTGGACCGACGCCAACACCGTCGTGACCGAGGCCAAGGGCGCCTATGACGGGGACGTGGCAGCCGCGGTCGCCGGCGTCCACTACATGATCTAGGGAGCTGCAGGGTGGCCGGTCACGGGCCGGTCACTGTTAGGCCACGGTTCGGCCGGGGGCATTCCCGACCCTTGAAGCCGAGTGGATACTTGAATCGTCGAAGTTTTCCAGCTGGCATTCAAGGTGGTGCGTCGTGAAGAAAATGTCAGTGTTCGTTGCCGTGGGTGTCTCCTTGGCCCTCGCCGTAGCCCTTACCGGATGTGCTACCGCCGCCGTCCCGGCCGAACCGGGTGCCCCCGCGGCTTCGGCTGCCGTTCCGACGGCCAACCAGTCACCCTCCCAGCCTGTCATCAGGATCTATCAGGTACCCCATTTCGCGGGCGCCGGTGTGATGTCGCCAACGCTTGATTCAATCCACGCCATCGTGGAGAAGAATCCAACGGTGTTTTCCGGTGACTGGTTCAGTCCCTCCAACCCGAAAGCCTTTGTCGTGGGGGTGGCACTGCCCAACGATCCCGCTGTCGCCGAACTGGAAGCGGCGGGCAAAAAACTGGATCCTGCCGTGCAGGCCCTCCAAATGGTGCCGGCCAAGTATTCCCTGGCACAGCTGCTCAAGATGCAGCAAGAGGTCATGGGCACTTACATGACGCCGCCCACCGGCGATGTTCGGGGACTAGGCCCGGATCCCATCAACCAGGCGCTGCTCGTGACAATTCTGCGCACGGACAAGGATCCGGTGCTGCAAAACAACCCCACCGTCATCGCCCTGGCCGCCAAGTATGGGGACGCCATCGAGTTTGACGAATCCTCGGGCATCACCGCCGTAGATTGAGCGTACCCGGGCTCCTCGCCCGATAGCGCCTCCCGGGAGCCCCAAGCTCGCTTCGCTCGCTCGGGGCTCCTCGCCCGATAGCGCCTCCCGGGCTCCCCAAGCTCGCTTCGCTCGCTCAGGGCCCCTCGCCCGATAG
>JBAUMA010000614.1:0-8278 GCA_049578485.1 Specibacter sp. | reverse complement strand
GCCATGAGCAAGTCCCTGGGCAACGGTGTTGACCTGGGCCAGCAGCTGGACAAGTTCGGGGTCGACGCCGTCCGCCTCACCATGGTCTTTGCCGGTCCTCCCGAGGACGATGTCGACTGGGCGGATGTTTCTCCGTCGGGCTCGGCAAAGTTCCTGGCCCGCGCCTGGCGCCTGGGCCGTGACGTTTCCAGCGCCCCCGGCACCGACCCCGGCACGGGGGATGGCGCCCTGCGCTCCCTGACGCACCGCACCGTCCACGAGGCCAAGGCCTTGTTGGAGGGCCACAAGTTCAACGTGGTCGTGGCCAAGCTGATGGAACTCGTCAATGCCACCCGCAAGGTTATCGACTCCGGTGCCGGCGCGGGCGATCCTGCCGTCCGTGAGGCCGCCGAGGCGGTCGCCGTCGTGCTGAGCCTGTTTGCACCGTACACGGCCGAGGACATGTGGGACACGCTGGGCCATCCGGCCTCGGTCGCCAATGCGGGCTTCCCCGCCGTCGATGAGTCCCTGCTCGTGCAGCAAAGCGTCACCGCGGTCGTGCAAATCCAGGGCAAGGTCAAGGACCGTCTGGACGTCTCGCCCGACATCACCGAGGACGAGCTGCGTGAACTCGCACTGGCCTCGGAGACGGTGCAAAAGGCGCTCGATGGCCGTGGCATCCGCACGGTGATTGTCCGGGCGCCTAAGCTGGTCAATATCGTGCCGGCGTAATCAGGAACAAGCACCGTCCAAAAGTGCCTTCCCTGTCCGTGTGGCAGGGAAGGCACTTTTTTGGCATAGAGGGGGTGGGCATGGCCACGGAATCAGCATCGGCCCGAGACTGGTGGCGCCACCAGGTCGAGCGTCTGCGCCCCAAACCCGCGGCAATTGGCCCGGGCGGGCAGTCCGGACCGCGCATCGCCGTCGTCACCGACTCGGCTGCGGCCCTGCCTCCGCAATGGGTGGCGCAGCATAGCGCCGGGGGAGCCGTGACGGTGGTGTCCATGCCCGTCATCATCGGCGAGGATGTCTATTCGGACGACGACGCCGAACTCGAGACCCATATCTCCCTTGCCCTGGCCGCGGGCCGGGCAGTGCGGACGTCCCGGCCCTCGCCCGGGCAGTTTGACCGGGTCTACCAAGCTGCAGCCGACTCAGGCTTTGATGCGGTGGTCTCTTTCCACATTTCCAAGAAACTCTCCGGAACGCTCGAGGCAGCCGAACTTGCGGCCGGCCGCGCCGGCATCCCCGTTCACGTCCTTGACTCGGGAACTGTCGGCATGGCGCAGGGCATTGGAGTGCAGGCCGCCGTGGTTGCTGCCGCCGCGGGCGCAAACGTCGAGGGTGTCTTGGCCGCGGCCCGGGACGCGTCGGCGGCCACCACCGTGTTCTTCTACGTTCCGAGCCTTGAACAGCTGCGTCGCGGCGGTCGAATCTCGATGGCTTCGTCCTGGGTTGGCACGGTGCTGGACATCAAGCCCCTGCTGGGCATTCGGGACGGGGCCGTGGTGCCGTTGGAAAAGGTGCGCTCCGCTGCCAAGGCCATCGCCAGGCTGGAGGCGCTGGCGGCGGCCGAGATCGGTTCCCGCGTACCCGGGCGCGCCCAGGTGAGCCTGCACCATTTTGGCAACGAGCATCAGGCCCAGTCCATGGGCGAGGCCCTGCAGGCCGACTGCCCGGGTCTGGCTGCGGCCAACCTGACTCGACTGCCCGCCGTCCTGGCCGCGCATGCCGGGCTCGGGGTGCTGGTGGTTGTTGTGGCGAACACCTTGACCCCTCCACAGGCAGGGCCCGAAGCCTAGGGGTCAACAAAACCCGGAACGCCACTGGCGGGCGGCCCCGGGCGCTGCCTACCGTGTAGTCATGAGCGGCAGCGGCGGTGAACACCAATGGACTCCCGCGACGGGCACGGCCGGCGGGGAGGATGGCCGTTCTGGCGCGGCCAGGGGGCCGCGCTGGATCATCTCCCTGCGCGCAGTGATTGTGCTGCTTGCCATGGCGGT
Source organism: Specibacter sp. (assembly GCA_049578485.1). Classification (GTDB taxonomy): domain Bacteria; phylum Actinomycetota; class Actinomycetes; order Actinomycetales; family Micrococcaceae; genus Specibacter. The sequence goes on along the minus strand of JBAUMA010000614.1, from coordinate 6,296 downwards.
CGCCATTGCGGGTGTCCTCTGGATTGAGCAGGCGGGCGTATCCAACGCATCCGAGCAATTGCTGTCCCAGGACCCGGCCAGGCTCACTGTGCCACCACTGCCTGGGGCGTCGTCCACTGTGGCACCCACAGCGGTCGGGGGCGGCAGCGACGCTTCAATCGCCGCACCGGCCAAGTCGTCGCAGGCCACCGGACCGCCTTCCACCGCCCGGGGCACGGCCGTCGGGACCGTGCTGGTCCATGTGGTGGGTGCGGTCAAACGTCCCGGGGTAGTCTCGCTGCCTGCAGGGAGCCGGATCTTCCAGGCCCTCGACGCGGCCGGAGGCGCCCTTCCTTCCGCCGAGATGTCCATGGTCAACCTGGCCGCCTTGGCGGGCGACGGAACCCAGATCGTGGTGCCCACCAAGGCACAGGCCGCAGCGGGTGCTAGTGGGCCGGGTGCCGCGGTTACTAGTGGGGAAGGCGCGGCTGTCGGCGCACCGGGTTCAGGTGATACGGCCAGAGCTGCCGCGGGTCCCGGCGCAGCGGTGCTGAACATCAATACGGCCACGGTCGAGGATCTGGACGGGTTGCCGGGGGTTGGCCCCGTGCTGGCCGGGCGGATAGTGGCCTGGCGAACAGACCACGGGCCCTTCAGCTCGGTGGATGAACTTGATGGCGTGTCGGGGATTGGGGCCAAGATGCTTGCCACACTGCGCCCCCTGGTGACAGTTCAATGAAGGCGCTCCGGTGAAGCCCCGCGATCCGAGGTGGGAGCACTTTGCCCGGGCCGCCGTGGTGGACGCGCGAAGGGATCCCGGGGACGACGCGCGACTGGGCGCCGTGGTGGACGCGCGAAGGGATCCCGGGGACGACGCACCGTCCCTGCGGGGGCGGTATCCCGGCCGCCGGCAGTTGCCACAGCTTCGGCGGTTCCTTGGGCGCAGGCAGATTCTTCGGCGTGGAAGTTTGGCCCGGCTGGCCAAGGGCAGGGGAACGCCCGCCCCTAAAGTTCCGAGGCGCCGTGCGGACCTGCGGTTGGTGCCGGCCGTGGCCGCAACTTGGGCCGGGGCCGCAGTTGCCGTCGGCCTGCCCTGGACTTTTTCCGCGGTGGGGTCCGTCCTCTGCTTGACCCTGGCAGTGGCGGCTTTCCTGGTTCTGTGGCACGGCCGCTCGTCCTGGAACGGTGCGGGACGGGCGCCCGTGCTTGCCCGCACCGCCGACAGTCCCCGTGGTAGCGGATTCAACGCCACGGGTGCCGTTGCCTCGACGGTATTGGCGGCTGCCGTGTGCCTGGGGACGCTGTTGCTGGCCGTCGCCCTGGACCAAAACGGAAGGCAAAACCAGCCGTTGGCCAAGGCCGTGTCCCGGGGAGAGCAGCTGTCCTTGACCATGCAGGTCAGTTCTGTTCCACGCCCCGTTGCCGCCCCGGGTGGCGGCAAACAGGTGGTCTTTGACGCTGTCGTCATCGGGGCGACGGCCCACGGACGCCGCCTGGCGGGGCATGTTGACGTGCGCGTAGTGGCCGGCGGTCCTTGGGGGAGCGTCCCCCAAGGAGCCGTAGTGAGCACATCAGGCACCGTTTCCGAGGCCGGGCTGGCGGAGCGTGTGGCCGGGTACCTCCGCCCCGCAACCGTTCCTTTGAATTTGCACCTACCCCGTGGTGCGGGGCCACAAGCGTTCCGATCCGCTTGGGCGGACGCAGCCCGCAGGGTGTGGTCCGGCCCGGCCCCGGATGCGGCGGCACTCCTGCCCGGCATGGTGATGGGTGACCGCAGCCGGGTGGATCCAATCCTGGACGAGGCAATGAAGACCGTGGGCCTGACACATTTGACCGCGGTCAGCGGTGAAAACTGCACCTTGGTCTTGGCGGCGCTGATGCTTGGGTTGCGCACCGTCCATGCGCCGCGCGCAGTTGCCGGAATGTTGGCAGTCGGTGGCCTTGCGGCCTTTGTCGCGGTCGTTGGCCCGGATCCCAGCGTGCTCCGGGCCGCCGTCATGGGCGCCATCGGATGTGTCGCCATGCTCAGCGGCCGGCCTAAACGCGTGGGTGCGCTGCTGTCGGTCAGCATCGTCGTGTTGCTGGTTGCCGATCCATGGCTTTCCCTTGACTATGCATTCATCTTGTCCGTCCTGGCAACGCTGGGGCTGCATCTTGTCGGGCGGCGTCTGGCGTTCTGGTTGGGGTTGCGACTGCCGATGTGGCTGGCGCAGGCGCTAGCCATCCCGGTCGCCGCCCAACTGTTTTGCGCCCCGGTTATTGTCCTTCTCCAAGCGCGGTTCACGCCATACACGGTGCCGGCCAACGTGCTGGCTGCACCCGTCGTGGCGTTGGTGACAACGGTGGGAACGTTGGGCCTGGCGGTGGGCCCCCTCCTTCCGGCCGTGGCCACCGGCTGTGCGGCATTGGGTGGGCTGGGAGCATTGTGGGTGGCGACCATTGCAAGGTGGTTCTCGGCACTGCCAGCCGCCAGCCTGCCCTGGCCATCAGGAGTAAAGGGAGCCGTTTTGATGGCCGTTGCGAATGCCGCTGTCCTGGGTGCGCTGGTGATCCTGGTGGAACACAACAAGGTGGTCCCGGTACTCCAACGGCATCGGGCAAGGCTGTCACCACGGTGGCGGCCGCTGTTCGGCTTTGGGTCCTTCGCTGCCATCATGGCTGTGGGCGCCGGACTGTGGACCGCAGCGGTGCTGGGGCCGTGAGCGGCTTGGGAATCGAGGGCCAAAGTGGCACAGTTGATTCCGTGAATATTCCCCTGAGCGGTACAGCCGCGTGAGCCCTGCTGCCAGAAACTCACCGACGGCAGGCACCGACTGGCGGGACATGCCGATTGCCCCGGTCGTGCTGATCTTTGGGCCGGAGGACTTCATCGCCAGTCGTGCCATGGACGGCTTGCGCCAAAAATTGCGCATCCAGAATCCCGAGCTCGAACTGACAAGCCTCGACGCCGCCGGCTACACCGCCGGCAGGCTGGGCATGATTGCCAGCCCGTCCCTCTTCAGTGAGCCCAAACTCATAGAGGTCAGCGGGCTATCCGCCATGTCGGATGACTTCCTCAAGGACGCGTTGTCGTACCTTGCCGATCCCGCCCCCGACGTCACGCTCGCATTGGTTCACAGCGGAGGAACACGTGGCAAGAAGCTCCTTGACGCGCTCAAGGCCGCCGGTGCCCCGCGGGTCGATGCGCTGGCGTTGAAGAAGGACCAGGAAAAAGCTGCTTTTGTCAGTTCCGAATTCCAGTTGGCCAAGCGACGCATCGACTCAGCGGCGGTACGTGCGCTCGTGGCAGCAGTAGGTGCGAACCTGTCCGAGCTCGCGGCCGCCTGCCAGCAGCTCATCGCCGACACCACGGGGCTGGTGGGCAGCGACGTCGTGGACAAGTACTACGGCGGGCGAGTGGAGGCAACGGCGTTCAAGGTTGCCGACGCCGCCCTGGCCGGCAATGCGCCCGTGGCCCTGTCCACGCTTCGCCACGCCCTGGCGACGGGTGTTGACCCGGTGCCGCTGGTGGCGGCCCTGGCCATGAAAATCCGCCAGGTCGCCAAGGTCCATTCGGCCAGGGGCAGCTCCGCCCAGCTGGCCGGTGAGCTGGGCATGGCGCCCTGGCAGGTTGACTCGGCCCGCCGCGACGCCGGCCACTGGACGGGTGAGGCGTTGGCAGAGGCGATCAAGGCCCTGGCAGAGGCCGACGCCCAGGTCAAGGGTGCCGCGAAGGATCCGGTGTACGCCGTCGAACGCGCCGTAACGCTCATCGCCACCTCGGCCAGGCGCTAGGCCGAAACCGAAGCAAACCCAAGTAAAACAGGAAGGGCCCCCGCCAAACGGCGGGGGCCCTTCCTTGAGTTGCGAAGCAGATCGGCTTCTTTAGAGGGCGTTAACCTTCTTGGAGATGGCCGACTTGCGGTTGGCAGCATTGTTGGCGTGAATGACGCCCTTGCTGACAGCCTTGTCCAGCTTGCGGCTTGCATTCACCAGTGCAACCGTAGCTGCATCCTTGTCTGCCTTCTCAACGGCCGTGTTTACCGCACGGATCGCCGTCTTGACTTCAGACCGCACCGAGAGGTTGCGCTGACGCGCCTTCTCGTTGGTGAGGATGCGCTTCTTCTGAGACTTGATATTAGCCACGTTGTATAACTCTCTTTTGATACGTAAATTCGGTCGTAGAGGGCGTAGCTTGACCGTTGACAGCGGCGTGGGGATGCTCGAATTATGGTGAACGTCTGGCCAAGCTGTTGTACCCGCCGACCTGCACGGGCACACACGCTCATGAGTTTATCAGATCACCGGGGCTGAGACGTTACGTCCAGCCGTGTCGGCGCCGCAGCCCGTCGGCTACGACGGCGAACGACTTGGCGCCAAGCACGGCACCCTCACGGCGCATGTCGGTTTCGGCGATCTGCAGGATACGGTCCAGCTTGACCTCGCTGGGCCGGCCCTGCCTGTCCCATGCCCCGATCCCAATGTCCACGTAGTCGTTGTCGCCACGGTGGTCGCTGCTGTGATCCTTGCTCGTGAGCATCAACGCCAGTAGACGCTTGCCGGCGCGTCCCACCACCAGCACGGGCCGGTCCTTGCCTTGGCTGAAGTCCTCCTCAAACGGCACCCAGGTCCAGACAATTTCGCCGGGGTCGGGGGCGCCGTCGGGCTTGGGGGCGTAGCGCACGGTCGAGGTGCCCGTGAAGTCACCGGGGTAGGGGACGGCGAGTCCGGTGACAAGCAGTCCGGACGACGCCGTCGGCCGGGCCGGGCGCGCAGGGCCCTTCGTCCCTGGACGGCTCGAGGGGGGTGCGGACGCCTTGCCGGGTTTCAGGAACGTGTCCGCCAAGGAGCGGAGCAGGGCAAAAATGCGGTTGGAGGTCGAAGCCATGGAACTTACGATATCCAATAGCGGCCCGGGAGTTGGTAATGGGGGTGGGTGCCGGCCGGTCGGTTCTGTGTGGGGGCCCTAAACGTGGGAGACTTGAAGGTAATGCGTGTCCGCCCGTTCTGCGCGCGGTCACACCCCTGCGCGGTGCCGGTATTTCCGCTGGCGTCCGTCGCGTTCACGCAACAGTAAGGAACACCAGTGTCACCCATGGCCCGCACTGCCCCGGTGCCCGCCGCGACTGATCCGGCGATCATCAGGAACTTCTGCATCATCGCGCACATCGACCACGGGAAATCAACCCTGGCCGACAGGATGCTCCAGCTCACCGGAGTGGTCAAGCAGCGTGACATGAAGGCGCAATATCTTGACCGCATGGACATTGAGCGTGAACGCGGCATCACCATCAAGTCCCAGGCCGTGCGCATTCCGTGGGAAGTTGACGGCACCGCATACTGCCTGAACATGATCGATACCCCGGGCCACGTCGACTTCACTTACGAAGTTTCCCGGTCGTTGGCTGCCTGTGAAGGCGCGATCCTTCTTGTCGACGCGGCCCAGGGCATCGAGGCCCAGACCCTCGCCAACCTGTACCTGGCGATGGAAAACAACCTGACGATCATCCCCGTGCTGAACAAGATCGACCTGCCGGCCGCGCAACCGGAAAAGTATGCCCTGGAGCTGGCCAACCTGATCGGCGGCAAGCCCGAGGACGTCCTCCGTGTGTCCGGCAAGACAGGCATGGGCGTTGAAGAACTGTTGGACCTGATCGTCCGCGATTTGCCGTCGCCCGTAGGGGATCCCGACGCCCCCGCCCGCGCCATGATCTTTGACTCCGTTTACGACACATACCGTGGCGTGGTCACCTACGTCCGCGTGATTGACGGCAGCCTGAGCCCGCGCGAGAAAATCCAGATGATGTCCACCCGCGCTACCCACGAACTGTTGGAAATCGGTGTCAGCTCCCCTGAGCCGACTCCGTCCAAGGGCCTTGGCGTAGGCGAGGTGGGCTATCTGATCACGGGTGTGAAGGATGTGCGCCAGTCCAAGGTGGGCGATACGGTCACTACGTTCCACAAGCCGGCCACGGAATCCCTGAGCGGTTACCAGGACGCCAAACCCATGGTGTTCTCGGGCCTGTACCCCATGGACGGCACCGACTACCCGGTGTTGCGCGACGCGCTGGAAAAGCTCATGCTCAACGACGCCGCCCTGATTTACGAGCCGGAGACCTCCGCGGCCCTGGGCTTCGGCTTCCGCGTGGGCTTCCTGGGCCTGCTGCACCTGGAAATCACCCGTGAACGCCTGGAACGTGAACACAATCTGGACTTGATTTCCACGGCTCCCAACGTGGAGTACGAGGTCACCCTCGAGGACAAAAAAGTTGTCCACGTAACCAACCCCAGCGAATACCCCTCGGGCAAAATCGCAGAGGTGCGCGAGCCCATGGTGG
>JBAUMA010000613.1:0-3760 GCA_049578485.1 Specibacter sp. | reverse complement strand
GGCGGCCAGCAGGGCGGGGTTGTTCGCCACGCGTAGGTCGTCGCGGAACCAGATCAGGGATGCATTCATGAAGGCGTCTTTCGTTGGTGGGTATTGGCAGCTCAGCGCGTGCCAAGCCAGATCAGGGTCATGGTGGCAAGGAAGCCTGTGAGGTAATTCAGCCACAGGAACCGTTTCCAGGCAGTGTTTGCCGCCGCGGAACTAGAGTCGGAGACCCGGAGGTACGGCGCAATGTTGGCCAGGTAGGGCAGGGCCAGCAGCGCGGCGAAGGGAGCGGCCGTCCACAGCATCAGCACCCCTGCTGCCGCATAGGCGCCGAAGGCAAACCACACGGTAATGCGCGCGCCCAGGACCGTGCCGATTGAGGCAATCCCGCCATCGCGGTCCGGCACAATGTCCTGCACGGCGCCAAAGGCATGGCTGGCCATCCCCCACAAAAAGAACGCCGCCAGGAACGCCCATATGCCGCCGGTGAAAGGGGCGTGGGCCAGCGCCAGTGCGTAGACGGCGGGGGAAACAAAGTGCGTGCTGGAGGTCAGCGAGTCCAGGAATGGGCGTTCCTTGAACCGCAGTCCCGGCGCGCTGTACGCCACCACGGCAAAGAGGGAAATTGCCAGGACGATGTTCGCCACGGCGTCACCCTGGGTTGCCAGCACCCCCACAAAGGGGGCGGTGGCAATGACGGCGGCCCACAGGATGAAGCGGTGGTGCCTGCGGTCCAGCACCGCCCCTTCCACCCCTCCCTTGCGGGCGTTGAGCAGGTCGGATTCGTAGTCGAAAACGTCATTGATGCCGTACATGGCCAGGTTGTAGGGGATGAGGAAAAAGATGCTTCCCACCACCCAAACCCAGTCGATCCGCCCCGCAGCCAGCAGATAGGCCGCCGCGAACGGGTAGGCGGTGTTGACCCAGGAGACGGGCCGCGAAGTCACCAAAAGGTTCTTCATTTGGACCTCCCTCGCGTGAACAACAGCCACAGGCCGGGCAACAGCAGGGCTGCGGCCAGGGGGTAGGCAAAGTCCTCGATGGGCGCCAGCCATACCCGCGCACCGGCCAGCGAGCTGCCGCCATAGTCGAACAGGCCCGAGCTGATCATGACACTGTCAAAGACTGCCGTCAGCACCGCCAATACCACCGCCGAGCCGACGACAGCGGCCAGCACCGCGGGCCTGTTCCGTCGCCGAAGCAGCGCGGCCGCGAACACGACGAGCGCCGCAGCCACGAAGATGGCGTTGAGCTGGACGTAGTTCATGGTTTGTTCCCGCCCGTTGGGCGCAGCCGAGGCAGCAGACGCAGGGCACCGGTGAACAAGATCATGGTTTGGTAGCACAGGAACAACAGGAAGAACGCCTCCTCCAACGGCAGCGAAGGGCCAATCATGATCCCCGTCATGAGCCGGGACTCGCGGTGGACGAAGATGCCGGCGGCAATGGCCGACACATCCCAGGACAGGAAGAATGCGGTGCCCAGAAGCAGCACCGCCACGGCGGCCACCGGCCGGGCAAACAAGAACAGCTTCCAGCGGGCGTCCAGCAATCCCATGCACAGCAGCAAAAATAGCAGGATCAACAAGTAGCTCATGCGGCCCCAGACCGGGCGGTTGCCACATGCGGTTCGGGGGCTGCAGCGGGCGGCGCCTCCCTGGCGGGTTCGGGCAGGGGCCCGCCGGTGCGGTCCCCCCGCACTGTCTTGAGCACTATCTCGGCACTGATCATGCACAGCGGCACGCCGATGCCTGGCCGGACAGAGCTTCCCGCATAGAGCAGCCCCGACACTTTGGCATTGCTGTTTCCCGGCCGCAGGAAGGCGCTTTGCCGCAGGGTGTGGGCCAGGCCCAGGGCGCTGCCCTGCCACGCATTCACATTGGCTTCGAAGTCGGCCGGCCCAAAGCTGCGGCGCACCGTGATGCGATCCGCCAGGTCAGGGGTGTTGGACCACAGCGCCAACTGGGCGATGGCGGCGTCGGCGACCTTTTCCACCTGGGGTGAGCCGGCGCCGTCGTACCCGCCCTTGCCCCACCCCGGGATGGCGGGGGCCGGGATCAGAAGGAACAGGTTCTCGGACCCGGCCGGAGCCACCGAAGCATCCGTGGCACTGGGCCGGCACACATACAGGGAGGTGGTGCCGGCCAGCTCCCGGCCTTTGGTGATCCGGGCGAAGTTGTCCTGCCAGTCCTCGGTGAACAGTAGATTGTGGTGGGCCAGCTGGGGCAACTCGCCGCGGACACCCAAGCACACCAGTACGGCACTGATGCCGGGGTCGGTCCGGCGCCACCTTGCCGCCGAGCGGCTCCGCAGCGCAGCGGGCAGCAGCTCCGTCTCCACATGGTGCAGGTCCGCCGCCCCAACCACCAGCCGGGCCGGGGTGCGATGTTCGGCCCCACTGGCATCCCGCCAGGCGACAGCCTCACAGCGGGTGCGGTTTCCGGCCGGGCCCGTGACAATCCGCGTTGCGGTGGCCCCGGTCTGAATGGTGGCCCCGGCGTTGCGGACCACCCGTTCCATGGCGTCAACGACGGCGGCGAAACCGCCATGCGGGTAGAGCACGCCGTCCTCGAGGTCCAGGTGGCTCATCAGGTGGTAGATCGAGGGCGCCTTGTAGGGGCTGGTGCCCAGGAACACCGCCGGGTAGCCCAGGATCTTTTGCTGCAGCGGGTTGGCGAAGCGGGTGGCTATGAATTTGTGCAGTGAGGTGGCCAATAGCCCGGCCAGCCGTGGTGCGTGGCGGAGCACGGCCGGAGTGGCCAGCCCACGGAGCGAGCCGAACGGGTCGTAGAGGAAGTGCTTTTTGGCCAGGGTGTAGGCCAGCTCGGCGGAATCCAGGTAGTCGGCAAGCCGCTCCCCCGAACCCGGCTCCTGGGACTCAAACAAGGCGAGGGAGTCCGCCCGCCCGGTGCGGACGTCGACAGGCCCCGCGCCGCCGGCACCCCACAGCTTGTAGGCAGGGTCCAAGGCCGTGAGCTCAAGTTCCGCGGCCGCACTGGTGCCCATCATGGCAAACCAGTGGTCGATGACCTCCGGCATGAGGTACCAGGACGGTCCGGTGTCGAAGCTGAACTCCTCACTCTCCCATCTGCCGGCCCGGCCGCCGAGAACGTCCTGCTTTTCCAGCACTGTCACGGCATGGCCGTCCCGGGCCAGCAGGCCCGCCGTGGCCAGGCCCGAAATGCCGCCGCCAATCACCACGCACGGCCCGGGCTCCATGGGCTGGTGCTTCCCGTGGGACTTGGTCTGGGCCAGCATGCGGGCAATGAAACCGGCGTAGAGGAACGCGGGCCGGAGCCGCCTGCGCCGCCCGCTCACGGGAACAACCTGGTGCCGGCGCAAACACGCGCGGCGATATAGGCCTTGTGGATCCCGGAAACCCTGACACGTTTTCGCGCCAACTCCGCGGCTGGCACACGGTCGATTTTGGCTGCCAGGGCCAGGAAGAGGTCATGGGCCAGGCGCACCGCCCGTTGGGCCGGCGGGGCCAGATATTCCATGCCGTCCTTGGCTACGGCCAGATCGTGCCGGATCTCGGTCAGCAAGGCAGCCTTGTGCCGCTCCTCGAACGCCAGCGGGTCCAGTCCCGGAAAGTAGGAACGGCCCAGCTCGGCGGTGTCCGCGCCCAGATCGCGCAGGAAGTTCACTTTCTGAAAGGCGGCCCCCAAGCTGCGGGCCGAACGCACCAATTCCTCCGTGTGCCCCGGGGCAGCCCCCTTCATGGAGGTAAACACTTTCAGGCACATCAGACCCACCACCTCGGCGGAGCCGTAAAT
>JBAUMA010000612.1:0-12299 GCA_049578485.1 Specibacter sp. | reverse complement strand
TTGTGTTTTGGTGGAGCTGAGGGGACTCGAACCCCTGACCCCCTGCATGCCATGCAGGTGCGCTACCAGCTGCGCCACAGCCCCAAAACTTATTCATTTTTTGCAAACATTCCAGTCAATCCTGGCAAGTTTGGTGGAGCTGAGGGGACTCGAACCCCTGACCCCCTGCATGCCATGCAGGTGCGCTACCAGCTGCGCCACAGCCCCAAACTCATCGCTTTTGTCCTTGACCTTTCGGTCTTGGCCGGAGCAACTCGTCTATCCTAGAACACGTTTTGGCCGGTTGCCAAATCGGCGGCTCCCGCCCCGGATTTGTACCGAATATTGCCCCTTCGAGGGCTTAGTCCTCCACGGGTTCGGCAAAGTCCTCCGGTGCTTCGTAGGGCTCCGGCAGCGTCCCCACATTGTGCTCCGTCAACCGCCAGTGCCACTTGTGCTCCCCGGGCACGGTGGGAAGCGACTGTTCCACCACCGACCAATGACAATTGGACAGTCCCGACAGGGTTCGCCACAGGTGCTCGGGAAGGCCCAGCAACTTGGCCAGGGCCACCCGGGTTGCCCCGCCATGGGTGGCCACCACCAGCGTGCCGCCCTCGGGAACACCGGAAACCGCCTCTAGAATGGCGGCCACCATCCGTTCAGCCACTTCCACGCGGGTCTCTCCCCCACCTGCCCGGACACCCGGCTCATCCAGGGCCCACAACTTGATCTCCGCCGGGTAGGACTGCTCGATTTCCTCGAAAGTCAGCCCCTCCCAGTGGCCGCCAAAGGTCTCGCGCAGGCGCGGGTCGACGGCGACGTCGGTGCCCGTCAGCCCGGCCAGGGCCTGTGCCGTGGTGAACGCCCGGGACAAGTCCGAAGAGACAATCCTCACACCCGGTTCCCCCGCCGCCGCAGCGCCCGCCAACTTTCCGGCCAACAGCGCGGCGGCCCGGGTGGCCTGCAGGGCGCCCACCTCGTCCAAGGGGATGTCACTTTGCCCCTGGAACCGCCGCGCGGCGTTCCAGGATGTGCGTCCATGGCGCCAAAAAATCACCCGCCGGTGTGAACCGGCGGGCTGCAGGATGGACGAAGTCGGTGCGGCGGAACCAATCACGGCCGGGCGTCCTTCTGCTGGAGAGTGGATGCTGACTACTCTGCGTCCACGCTTTCGGGCGCTGCGTCTTCGGGCTGCTCGTCCTGCCGTGCGTCATCGCGCTTGGCGGAGGGGTCGGACTCTGCGAGCTGCAGGTCCACGACGGGGCAGTCGGCGTAGAGGCGTTCCAGGGCGTAGAAGATCCTGTCTTCCTCGTGCTGGACGTGCACCACGATGTCCGCGTAGTCCAGCAGGACCCAGCGGCCGCCGGAGCGGCCTTCGCGGCGCACCGGGCGCATGCCGAACTTGTGCAGCTCGTCTTCGATGCCGTCGACGATGGCGTTGACCTGGCGTTCGGTTGCCGCGGAGGCGATGAAGAAGATGTCCGTGATGGCGAGACGATCGCTCACGTCGAGGGCGATCACGTCCTGGGCCAGTTTGTCTGACGCCGCCCGCGCAGCAGCGCGGACCACTTCGATCGAATGTTCTGTAGCGGTCACTGAGGTTCCTTTGATAGATCCGGCCCTAGCGGGCCAGGCCGGTGATGATCATGACGGCCCCGGCAATAAGTGCCGCACCGCCAAGAATTATGCTGGCCCATTGAATGAGCATGTTGCGTTGTGTTCGTCCCAGGCCGGCGGTCACGGCGTCCAGCGGTTCCAGCCCGTGTGCGTAGTCCGCGGGCATGGGTGGCATTTGCGTGCGTGTCACTTCCCCTGTCGTGGCGGGGGACGTTGCCGGCACGGCGGCCGGGGTGGTCGCCGATGCCTTTTCCGGCGCGACGGCGTCGCTGCCTGCGACCATGGCCTGGGCCCGCTTGAGGGTGTTGCTGCGGTTGCCCGTAATGGGGCGGGTCCCGGGTCCGGGGCGGTGCGCCGACCGGGCGGAAAGGGCCGCGTCGAACCTGTCGGCGTCAGTCTTTGGCGCAGGCCTGCGGGCCGGGGATTGTTTGGGCGTTGACTTGGTGACAATCGGCACATGCGTGGTGACGGGAGGACGCAGGACGGGCCTGTCCACACCAGGAACGTTGACAAATTCCAACGGCGTGACCATGGCCAGGTTGTTCGTGGCCGTGGGATCGGATGCGGGACGCCGGTTCTTGGCGTTTTCCTGGGCGAGGCGTTCACGGGCCTGGGCGCGTTGCTTCAGCACCGCCTCGCGTTCGGCCTGGGCGCGTTGCTCCGCCAGCAGGCGAAGCTCTTCGGGGCTGGGTGCCTGTCCGGCCGAGACGCCCGGACCAACGGTATTCATGGGCATGGACACGGCGGGCGCAGAGGCAGTATCCGAGCTCGAAGATGCCGGGGCGATGGCAGGCACCGCCGGAATGGCGGGCGCCTGTCCGTTCGAGCCGGGCACGGGCGTACCCGGCGTGGGTGCACTGGTGGCGGCACCGGATGTGCTGCCTGGGGCTGCCGGGGCTGCGGATCGGCGTCCGGCACGGGTCCGGGCCTGCGCAATAGGCGCGGCTGTGGCCGGCGCTCCGGCTGCGGGTTCCGCAACCGGGGGCTTCGGCTGCGCCACATCCGTTGCCGGGGTGACGGCCTGGACGGTGGGCGGTCGCGTGGGAGCCGGCTTGACGGCCGCCGGCGGCACCACTGTGTTGATGCTGGTGACCGGGGCCCGTTCGGCGTCGAGTTGTGCCTGGCGCAGGGCGCGCCTGGACGGCAACTGGTTCCCGGGGCCCGCAGGGGCGTCCAAGAGTTCTTTGTAGGCACGCAGGGCTGCCCGGTCCCGGGCACGGGTCTGGGACGACCGTTCGCCCGGAACCGCGGCACCGGCGTCATCCTGCGGTGTTTCCGCAACCGCCAACGGCGGTTTCACGGCGTCGGCGGTGATCGGCTCGACGGCAGGGGGTGCCGGCACTGGCGGTGTGCCCGCCGTGCTGCTTGTTTCCTCCGAATGCGCCGCCCGCAGTTCCCTGCGGCTGCGAACCGGCTCCGATTCCTTGCTCATCACTTACTCATTCAGTACTAGAAGTCACCGGTAGAACACTTCCGGCAGGAGCGCCACCTGGTTGAACATACAACCCATATTTTGCAATGTATTGCACCACCCCGTCCGGAACCAGATACCAGACCGGGTTTAATTCCTGCACCCGCGTGCGGCAATCGGTGGAGGAGATCGCCATGGCGGGCACTTCCAACAAACTTACGTCGCTTCGCCCCATGGCGTCGAGCTCATGGCCCGGGCGCGTCACGCCAACAAAATGTGCCAAATCCCACAGCTCGTCATTGTCCTTCCAGGACATGATCTGCGCCATTGCGTCGGCACCGGTGATGAAGAACAAGTCCGCCTCGGGCCGCATCCGCTTCAAGTCACGCAGCGTGTCGATCGTGAAGGTGGGCCCCGGGCGGTCGATGTCCACGCGGCTGACGGTAAAGCGCGGGTTGGCCGCGGTGGCGATGACCGTCATCAGATAACGGTGTTCGGCCGGGCTGACTTCGCGTTTGGCCTTCTGCCACGGCTCGCCGGTGGGCACAAAGATGACTTCGTCAAGCTTGAAAACACTCGCAACCTCGCTGGCTGCGACAAGGTGACCATGGTGGATAGGATCAAACGTGCCACCCATGACTCCGACGCGGAGACGGTCGCGGGCGCCTTCCAAGGAAGGCACCACACGGGTTCCCTTAGTGATGGGAAGAATCCGACTCGTCAGTGTGGCCGTGCTTGTTGGTGTGCTGGCGGTGCGGGTCATCGGTGGCCGGCACGGCCGAATGGCGGTTGCCAAGGTTCATGAACGACACGCAGATGAACATCAGCAGCAACAGTGTGGCCAGCATGGTTCCGCCAATGACGAACGGCGGCGCAATCAACGGCGCTGCGGCTTCGTGGGCGGCTGCTTCGGCAAGGACGACGCCGGCGAGCTGGGTCAGCATTATTTCTCCCCTATGGGTTGGCGGACCGGCACATAATTCCAGGTGCCCGTCCGTACGTTGCGTGGATTCCCTCTAATGGTACGTTGAATCCCCCCGCACTGGCACACCGGCCGCGCCGAAGCATCACCAAATGGGTGGCAACCCTGGTCAGCCCCGAACTTGCCCCTCGCCCTGGACGATCCACTTGGTGGTGGTCAACTCGGTCAGTCCCATGGGGCCGCGGGCATGGAGCTTTTGGGTTGAAATGCCCACCTCGGCACCCAGGCCCAGTTCACCGCCGTCCGTGAAACGGGTGCTGGCGTTGACAATGACGGCCGCCGAATCGATTTCGGCAATAAACCTTTCGGCATTGGCGAGGTCGTTGGTAAGGATCGCCTCGGTATGCCCGGTGCTCCAGGTCCGAATGTGCTTGATGGCCTCATCGAGGGAATCCACCATCTTGACGGCGAGGTCAAGGTCCATGTACTCGGTGGCCCAGTCCTCGTCCGTGGCGGGAATGCTGGGAATGCCGGCAGGAACCACGGCGGCGATGCGTTCGTCCACGTGCAGGCGCACACCGGCGGCGGACAGAGCCTTCAAGACGGCGGGCAGCACCTTTGCGTCCTTGTGGACCAGCAGGGTCTCCACCGTGTTGCACACGCTGGGGCGTTGCGTCTTGGAGTTGAGCAGGATGTCAACGCACATGTCCTCCTTGGCGCTGCCGTCAATAAAGATGTGCACATTGCCCTCACCGGTCTCGATGACGGGTACGGCTGCGTTGCGGACCACTGTCTGGATCAGCTCGCGCCCGCCGCGGGGAATCAGCACATCCACCTGTCCGCGGGCGCGCATGAGCGCGTTGGCGCCTTCGCGACCGTACCGATCCACGGACTGCACGGCGTCGGCAGGCAGTCCGACGGAGTCCAGGGCGTCACGCAGGATGCCCAGCAGGGCGTCATTGGTGTGCGCGGCGGCCGTGCCGCCGCGCAGGATCACGGCGTTGCCGCTTTTCAGGGCCAGGCCGGCAATGTCGACGGTGACGTTGGGCCGGGCCTCGTAGATGGCTCCCACCACGCCCATGGGGACGTTGATTTGGCGCATGCGCAGGCCATTGGGCAGGGTTTGACCACGGACCACGTTGCCCACGGGGTCCGGCAGGGAGGCCAGTTTTTCAAGGGCGTCGGCTAGTGCCTGCACGCGGGCAGCGGTCAGCGTCAGCCTGTCCAGCATTGCCTTCGTGGTGCCGTTCTCGCGGCCGGCCGCCACGTCCTTGGCGTTGGCGCGCAGCACCCTGTCCTCGTTGGTCACAAGTGCCACGGCGATGGCGTGCAGGCCCTTGTCCTTCCATGCCCGGTTGGCCGCGCCCATGCGCCGCGATGCCCGGCGGGCACGTTCGGTGATGGCGTGGACTTCCTGGGCAACATCGGTGCCATTTTGTTCAACGATCAGCTCGGTCATGGCACCAGTCTAAGGCACGCCTAGCCGGTGAGCAGGACCAGATCGTCGACATGAACCACGACGCGTTCATACTCCCTGCCCAGCTCCCGGGCCAGCTCCTTCGTGGATCGGCCCAGCATTTGGGGCAGGTCGGCGTTGCTGTAGTTGACCAGGCCATGGGCCACCACCTTGCCCGTGGTGTCGGCAATCTCCACGGCGTCACCGGCGTCGAAGTCACCGGAAACGGAGACGATTCCTGCCGGCAACAGCGATTTGTGGCGTTCACAGACGGCCCGCACGGCGCCGTCGTCGAGCACCAGGCGGCCGCGGATGTCGGCCAGGTGGGCCAGCCACAGCATGCGCACGGGGCGCTTGTTGCCGTTGATGCTGAACCAGGTGCCCACGTCCTCCCCCGCCAGGGCGGCTGCGGCGTTGGCCGTGGAGGTGACAAGGGCGGGAATGCCGGTTTCGGCGGCGATCATGGCCGCCTGGACCTTGGTGGCCATGCCGCCGGTGCCCACCCCGGCCTTTCCGGCGCTACCAATCACAATGCCTTCAAGGTCCTCGGGCGAATCCACCGTGCTGATCCGCACGGCCCCCTCGGACGGCGGGCCGTCGTAGAGGGAGTCGACGTCGGAGAGGAGTACGAGAGCATCTGCCTTGACGAGGTGGGCCACCAGGGCCGCGAGTCGGTCGTTGTCCCCGAATCGGATCTCATGCGTGGCGACCGTGTCATTTTCATTCACGATGGGCACCACGCCCAGGTGCAGCAACCGCTCCAGGGCGCGGTGCGCGTTGACGTGTTGGCTTCTGCGCGTCAGGTCCTCGGCCGTGAGCAGCACCTGGGAGACGGTCACCCCGTGGCCAATGAAGGCGTGGTTGTAGCGGGCCATCAAGAGTCCCTGGCCCACGCTGGCCGCGGCCTGTTGCGTCGCCAGGTCCTTGGGGCGCCGGGCCAGGCCGAGGGGCAACAGCCCCGCGGCGATGGCTCCCGAGGAGACCAGGATGATTTCCGTGCCGGCCAGCCGGCGTTGTGCCAGGACGTCCACGAGGTTGTTCAGCGCAACGTCCGAGATGCCTCCGGCCACCGACGTCAACGACGACGAACCAACCTTGACCACGATTCGTGCCGCCGTGGCCATCGACCCACGGGCCCCCCCTGCCTCCACCTTGGGACTCATGTCGGTTAGGACTCGTCGTCCGCGGAGACACCGCCGTCGGCGTCGATGTCGTCCTTGATGCCCAGGTTGCGGGCGTGCTGGCGGTTGGTGGATTCGGTCCAGATCCCCGCCTTGCGCTCGGCCTCAAGCTCGGCGCGTGCGGCGGCCTTGGCATCGCGGCGGTCCTGCTGCTCCTCGCGCTTTTGGGCGCGAGTGGGGCGGTCGCCCAGGTCCAGGAGGCGCAGGTCGGTGCCGCGGGGTGCGGCCAGGTGCTCCGCGCCGCCCATCATGGTCGGCTCCCAGTCAAAGATCATGCCGTCTCCCTCGCCGATGACAACCGTGTCTCCGGGCGTGGCTCCGGCCTTGAACAGACCTGTCTCGACACCGGCCTTGGCCAGGCGGTCCGCAAGGTAGCCAATGGCCTCCTCGTTTTGGAAGTCGGTCTGGCGCACCCAGCGCTCGGGCTTCTCGCCCATGATGCGGAACAGGGGCTCGAGGTTCTTTTCTTCCCGGCGAATCGTGAAGGGCACGGCGTTGACGGCGCGGGGGCGCAGGATCACCGGCGTGACCTTGGTGGGCGCGGCGGCAAGGGTGCGGCGGGCGTTTTCAACCAGTTCAGCCATGGCAAAGCCAAGCTGGCGCAGGCCCTCGTGGCTGGTGGCGGAGACTTCAAAGACGCGGTAGCCGCGGGCTTCGAGGTCGGCGCGAACGAATCCGGCCATGTCTCGGCCATCGGGGGAATCCACCTTGTTCAGGGCCACCAGCTTGGGGCGCTCGTTCAAGGGGACCACCTCGCCGTCGGCCCCTGCAAAGCTCATGTCCACGGCGTAGCGGTCAAGCTCACGCTCAATGACGGCCAAGTCGCTGATGGGATCGCGGTCGGCTTCCAACGTGGCACAGTCAAGGACGTGCACCAGGGCGGCGCAGCGCTCCACATGGCGCAGGAAGTGGTGGCCCAGGCCCTTGCCTTCGCTGGCGCCCTCGATGAGGCCGGGGACGTCGGCAATGGTGAAGCGGGTTTCCCCGGACTGTACGACGCCAAGGTTCGGGACCAACGTGGTAAACGGGTAGTCGGCGATCTTGGGCCGTGCGGCGGACATGGCCGCGATGAGGCTTGACTTGCCGGCCGACGGGAAGCCGACCAGGGCGATGTCGGCGAGGGACTTCAGTTCCAGCACGACGTCGCGCTCGTCGCCTTCAACGCCGAGCAGGGCGAATCCCGGGGCCTTGCGCTTCTGTGAGGACAAGGCTGCGTTGCCAAGCCCGCCCTGGCCGCCGGCGGCGGCAATGTACTCGGAGCCGGGACCCACGAGGTCGGCCAGGACGTTGCCGTCCTTGTCCTTGACCACGGTGCCGTCGGGGACGTCCAAGATCAGGGTTTCGCCGATCTTTCCGTCGCGCCAGTCACCCATGCCGGGGCCGCCGTTGGTGGCGTGCCGGTGCGGGGAGTGGTGGTAGTCAAGGAGGGTGGTGGTCTGGTCGCTGACGCGAAGGATGACGTCGCCGCCGTCGCCGCCCTTGCCGCCGTCGGGACCGCCGAGGGGCTTGAATTTCTCGCGGTGAACGGAAACGCAGCCATGGCCGCCTGTCCCGCCGGATACGTGCAAAACAACCCGGTCAACAAAGCTGGCCAATGAATTCTCCTTGAGTAGTACTGCTGTTGCGCACCCATTCTAGTCCGCGATGGGACCAGGGCCGGGTGCCGGCCACGACGCAAAATTCTGTTTTTGCTAACAACCGTTTTTGTTAAAAGACAGTGGAGCGAGCCATGCGGCCCGCTCCACTGGGAAAAGCTTTGGTATTAGACCGCAGCAGCGACGATGTTGACGACGCGACGTCCGCGACGTGCACCGAACTCGACCGCGCCGGCTTCCAGAGCGAACAACGTGTCATCGTTGCCGCGTCCAACGCCCTCACCGGGGTGGAAGTGGGTGCCGCGCTGACGGACGATGATTTCGCCCGCCTTGACTACCTGACCGCCGAAGCGCTTGACGCCCAAGTACTGAGCGTTGGAGTCACGACCGTTGCGAGTGGAACTCGCACCCTTTTTATGTGCCATTTGAAATGCCTACCTTTTGACTTAAGTTTAAGAGGATCTACAAGTTCGCTTGATTAAGCGATCGAGGTGATCTTGACCTTGGACAGTTCCTGACGGTGGCCCTGACGCTTCTTGTAGCCGGTCTTGTTCTTGAACTTCTGGATGACGATCTTCGGTCCACGAAGATCCTCCAACTTCTCAGCCGTAACCTTCACATTAGCCAGGTCCTTCGCGGCGGTGGTGATTTTCTCACCATCGACCAGGAGCAAAGCGGGCAGCTCAAGTGTGCTGCCAACTCCACCGGGGACGCGGTTCATGGTCACGTAGTCTCCGACGGAAACCTTTTCTTGACGGCCGCCTGCGCGGACAATCGCGTACACCACTGGGGAACTCACTTCTCTCGACGTTTATTACAAAGAATTTATGTGCCTCAACGCCGTGGACCTCAATGGAGTTCTACCATGGAGTGGTTGCCCTAAGTGTTGGCGTAAGCACCGAAGATCAAGAATACGCTAATCCCTGCTCCGGCCGCAAATGAGACTGGTTCCGCGCCACAGAGTTGGGAAGAAAACGAACTGTTGTTCGCCCGTCCCACCCGTTCAACGGAACCGTGCACCATTACTTTATCCCCCTTTGGGTGCCACTGCGTACGTTATTGGCCGTGGCGCGCCGAGTTTCTTGCTTCAGGGGGCCGTGGTGTTAATCACGCGAAGCGTTTTGCCCCTGTATTGGCGCGGCGTACAGCCTCGGCGCGTCAAAGAAATCAACCTCGAACGTCGCTGATTCCACAAATGCGCTGCGCATCAGAATGCGCTCCGCAGCGGATCCCCTGCGGGCCGCGGCGTCCAGGATGGACACCGCCGTCCGTGTTGCCTCGGCAAAGGACTCATCCGCGTACGTTTCAAGCCAGGCGCCGTAGGGGTGCGTGCCCTCGCGCAGGAGGTAGTCCGCGTGCAGCACCCGGCCCACCTCGGCATACAGCCAGTAGCACGGCAGCACGGCGGCCACCACTTCCCCGTAGCTGCCCGACAGCGCAGCGGCCTGCAAATGGTCAACGTAGTGCTTGGTGACCGGGCCCCGCGCGACCTCCACGGGGTGTTTGCCGAGCCAGTCGCGGTGCAGCGAGAGTTCAACGGCCAGGCAGTTTTGCGCCCCTGCCGCCCAGAATCGCTGTTCGTCCTCGCTGGGCGCCAATGCGCTGGCGCGCGCCAGGACCCTCGAATAGCTGTTCAGGTACATGGCGTCCTGGGCCAGATAATACGCAAAATGTGCCTCGGACAGGGTGCCGGCGGCCAGGTCCTTGATGAACTCAAGCCCGAAGATCGCCTCACGGTGTGGCGCCGAATCCGCCCAGAGGCCTCTGCTAAAGTCATCGCCAACAGGTGGCGCCGCCGCCCACAAGGCGTGGAAGTGGTTGACGGGGCCGTGCCCGTGCCCCACGGACAGTTCGCCCGAGGTGGCCAGGGCCGTGGTGAGCCAGGCCTTGACGCGGCGCACGGTGGACACCCAGTCCCCCGTCTGCGCCTGGACGGTGGCCAGGGCTGCCGACAAGGAGCAGCCGGTCCCGTGCGTGTTGGGGGTGTCGATGCGATTTGCGCTGAATTCGGTCATGGACCCGTCCGGGCCGATCAGGGCGTCGGGGCAGTCGGCACCGGACAGGTGGCCGCCCTTGACCAGGACGTGAATGTCGCCCAGGGCCGAGAGCTTCTTGCCCTGCTGCAAGGCTGCTTCCCAAGAATCCGCCTCTGCCTCCCCCGCCAACACGGCCAGTTCGGGCAAATTGGGTGTCACGAGGTGGGCCTGTGCCAGCAGCTTCAGCAGCGCCTCCCGCGCGTCCCCGGCCATGAGCTCGTCCCCGCTCGTGGCCGCCATGACAGGGTCAAGCACGACGACGGCGGGCCCGGTTTCGGCCAGCCAGTCCCCCACCGCTGTGATCACCTCGGTGTTGGCGAGCATGCCGATCTTGACGGCGTCGATGGCAATGTCGTCGCCCAGGGCCTGCAGCTGCTCGGTGAGGAAGGCCGCCGGCGGGACGTGGACGCTGCGCACACCGAGTGTGTTTTGGGCGGTCAGGGCGGTGATGGCGGCCATGGCATAACCGCCATGGGCAGAGATGGCCTTGATGTCGGCCTGGATTCCGGCGCCGCCTGAAGGGTCGGAACCGGCGATGCTCAAAACCCGCGGGTGCCTGGCACGTGCCGCCCTGGTGGTGGATTGGGGCAGCAATGATGCACTGGAATTCACAAGACATCCCTTCGCCGGTGCTAGCCGGACAGGTTCAACGGGTCTTATCTCAGCCGGCCCTTGTGGCCTGGCACCCCGTGTCGCTTCCCACCCTAACCCCGCACCCGTTGAGGGGATAAAAAAGAGGCCGGCATGCGAAGAATGTTTCTTCGCATGCCGGCCTTGGTCTCGTGTTACAGCTCCGAGGCGGGGACTCCGACGCCCAACATGATGATGGGTGCCGCTTCCTTCTTTTCGGCCCTGGCCGGGACGGGCAGTTCAACGGTTGCGCTGCTGTGCTGGACCGGGCCGCGGCCATCCGTGGGGGCGGACGAGGTTTCAACGCTGGTGTCGGCGCCGCCCTGTGCGCTGCGGGCGCTGCGGTTGCGACGTCCGCGGCGGGACCGCGAACGGTTCGACGCCGGCCCGTCGTGGCCTTCGCCGTCGTGACTGTCGCCGGCATGCGGACCGGAGAGTTGGTCAAGGGCTTCGCTGAGTCCGGCCAGGGCGGCGGCCTGCTCGGCATTGTGGACTGCCTCGTCGTGGTGGTGGCCACGGGGCAGCTGCACCGCTTCCCCGCCCAATGTCACGATCGCCGTGTCACCGAGTGGGGTGTCCAGGGCTTGGACTGGCACCGGGTGAACGTCGTGATGCGTGGCGTCCGACTCGTGATGGGCGGCAGCCGCCGCGGCGGCGATCGTGGCCAGAGCCGCACGGGCGGCCGTGGCTTTTTGTGCCCGTTGTGCCTCGTCAACCTCGTGGACGGCCGCCGCTGCGGGCGTCTCGGCCACTTCGGCGTGGTCCTGCTCACCGTTTTGCTGTGAACGGTTGCGGTTGCGCTTGCGTTCGCTGCGGGTGGAGCGGTTGGCGGTGCGGTCGCCGTCGCGCTGTTCGTTGCGGGGCGCATGCACCTGGTGGGACTCGGCGGCCACCGTGTGCACGCGGCGGTGCTCCACGGGGATTTCGTGCGTGACCATGCCGCGGCCCGCGCAGGCTTCACACTGCTCGCCAAAGACTTCCAGCAGGCCGGTGCCCATGCGCTTGCGCGTCATCTGGACCAGGCCCAGGCTGGTGACCTCGGCGACCTGGTGCTTGGTCCTGTCACGGCCCAGGCATTCCACCATGCGGCGCAGCACCAAGTCACGGTTGGACTCGAGCACCATGTCGATGAAGTCGATGACGATGATGCCGCCGATGTCGCGCAGGCGCAGCTGGCGGACCACTTCCTCGGCAGCCTCCAGGTTGTTCTTGGTGACCGTCTCTTCCAGGTTTCCGCCGGAGCCGGTGAACTTGCCGGTGTTGACGTCAACCACCGTCATGGCCTCGGTGCGGTCAATGACCAGCGAGCCTCCGGAGGGCAGGAAGACCTTGCGTTCCAGGGCCTTGGAGATTTGCTCGTCAATGCGGTGCTCCGCAAAGATGTCCTCGGTCTTGGTCCACTTTTCCAAACGGTCCAGCAGGTCCGGGGCCACATAAGTCACGTAGGCTTCGATCGTGTCCCAGGCTTCCTC
>JBAUMA010000611.1:0-1508 GCA_049578485.1 Specibacter sp. | reverse complement strand
CCGCCCCGGAGGAACCGTGGCGTGAGTGGCTCCATGGCGAGCACGTGTATTTTGGCCAATCCCTGCAATGGGTCACCGACGGACACGTGAAGTACCTGTGGGCCTCCAAATGGGGCACCGAGGAACTTTTTGATCTCGACGCCGATCCCGGCGAGCTGCGCAATCTCGCTTCGCTGCCCGAACATGCCGGGCTGCTGTCCCGCTGGAAGGGCCGCCTGATCCAGGACCTGACGGGCCGCGAGGAAGGGTTCGTGCGCGACGGCGAGTTGGTCACCGGTGCGCCGGTGGTCACCATGCTCGCCCACGCACGGGCATTGCTCCCCGCCAGCTGAGGTGCCTCGCCAAGCACGTGGAACTATTTTCCACTGACTACTGGCCACCGGCGCCGTCTACCCCGTGCTCGGCCGATTTGAACGTGACGGACTTTTAAGAAGCTACGTGCAGCCGTCCCCATCCGGCCCGGCCCGGAAGTACTACGTCATCACGGACCAGGGCGACGCCGCCCGACTCACGGCGGTTCGTCAGTGGCGGGACATCCGTGCCATTGCCGAACTCGGCCTCACCTTGGAAGGGAGCAACACATGAACATGTTGGAACCGCCCGCCGGCGATGCAGCAATATCGGCGCAGTCCGGAGGTACCGGCGTCCTCGAGGGCATCAGGCGGGACTGGACACTTTTCAAGGTCGATCTGTTCCTGGAGGGCCGGGTTCCCCGCCGCGAACGCAGGCGCATCCTGGCTGAGCTGCGCGACTCCATCGCCGCCGAAGCGGAGACCACCAGCATCAAGGACGTCCTATCCGGCTTGGGAGACCACCGCGAACTGGCCCTCAGCTACGCGCAAGGGGCGCCCAAGAGTCGGGTGTGCTGGGTGCAGGCCATGGCCGCCGCGATTACCGCCCTGATCCTCTATTGGATCGTCTTCTTCACCTTCACCGCCGGCATGCTGGCCGTGGCGCAGCAGGCCGGTGGGGAATTTCACTCGTCCTTGTTCTCCGTGGATGTCATGGCGTTTTCCGACGACGGCGGCATTGGCATCGGGTGGAGCGGCCCGGCCGCCCTATGGCTCCCGCTGGCTCTCATGGCCGCCGCGTTCGTCCTGGCGGGCAGGCCGTGGCGGGCATTGCGCCGCCACGACCGGTAGGGGTCCGCAACCGGAGACGAGCCTGTCTCCGGTAAGAGGGCCTGCTACCCGTAAAACAACCGCTCAAAGACGGCGCGGGCGCGACGGGTCAGACCAAGGTAGTCCTCCTCAAAGGCCGCGGCCTGGCCGGGTTCGTAGCCGCACCAGCGAGCCACGGCCTCCAAATCACCACGGGCCGAGGGCAACAGGTCCGAGGATTTGCCCGTCCAGATCACATTGGCGTTGCGGATCTTGCCTGCCAGCCGCCAGGCCGATTCGAGCAGTTCGGCGTCCTCGGCGTCGACCAGGCCCAACTCAAGGGCGGCGTGCAGGGCAGGCAGCGTTTCCGTGGTGCGCAGCCCGGCATGGCGGTGGGCGTGTTGGAGC
>JBAUMA010000610.1:0-5302 GCA_049578485.1 Specibacter sp. | reverse complement strand
ACCAGGTGGCCGTGGGCGACTACCACCTGGCCGCCTATGTTGGGTGGGCCCTTGCAGGCAAGACCGTGGACGACGCCGGCATGCTGGAACTGCTCGAACCATGGCACGGGCACCGGCAACGGGTGGTGCGCATGCTGTATTTGAGCGGCTTCCGAAAACCGGCCCGCGGACCGCGCATGAGCATCCAGGACCACCGCGGACACTGATCCCAACCCGCGAGATGGCCGTGGGGAGTTGTGCCCATTGAACCGGGCGTTGGGCGATCACTACCCTTGAGGAAACGGAGCAGGGGAACACACCATGGCAGGCGGCTTTCTGGGCAGCGACCCTCAAGATCTTCGCGACGCGGCAAAAGTATTTGACGTCTCCGCAGTCCAATTGAGGGGGCTGCGCAGCACCTTGGGCAGCCGGATCGGTCCCCAGATGGGTTGGGTCGGCCAAGACTCGCAGCGTTTCCAGCAGCAGTGGCACACGGCCCTGGCCCCACGGATTGAGGCGACGGCCAAATTCTTGCAGCAGGCCTCAGATCTGCTGCGCAAAAATGCGGATGAGCAAGATCGGGCCAGCGCGGTACTGACGTCGGCGCCTTCCGGTTCCCAAATCAATCTGGCCGACCTTCATTCCAAGCTTCGGGATGCCTCCACCAATTCCGGCCTGGAAGACTTCTTTCTGGGCAATGAACACGATGTGTCTCAGTTAAGAGACGTCCTTGCGAAACTCACGCCAAATGAACTGGCCCAATTCTTGGCGTCCCTGTCGGATGATGAACTTGCCGCGTTGGCCAAAACCGCAGGAGAAGACGGCAAGGGCCTGTTCAACTGGTCCGGGATCGATCCTTTGGAACGCCAAGACCTGCTCAGCACCCTGCTACGCAACGCCTCCCCTGAGGAGGCGGCACGCATCCTCGCCAACGTCTCCTGGGCCACCCCCGACGACGCCGTGGTTACCGGCGACGCCGCCAACCCGGACGTCGAGATCAAAACCGAAGCCGCCGGGCACCGCACGCCCGCGGGTGGTGTCATGGGGGAAAATCCCAGCTGGCGTGATATCCATCAGGGCAGCTATGGGGACTGCGGCTCCATGGCCACCCTGGCGGCCATGTCCTACCACGACCCATCGTTCATCAACGATCACATCAAGGACAACAACAACGGCACGGTGTCCGTAAAACTCTAT
Organism: Specibacter sp.; assembly: GCA_049578485.1. GTDB lineage: Bacteria > Actinomycetota > Actinomycetes > Actinomycetales > Micrococcaceae > Specibacter. Next base: position 4,126 of record JBAUMA010000610.1, on the reverse strand, counting down.
GGCAGCTCAGGGTCCGAGCGTTGGGTAACCGTTTCCAAGGACCTGCCCGTCAACGATGAGGGCGGGTATCTTGGGGGGCGCGGTTCCACTGACGGGGCTGGCATCAACAATCCCCAAGCGGCCAATTGGCCCTCCTACTATGAGAAAGCCCTGGCGCAGGGTTATACCAATGATGGCAAACCGGCAGGAAGCTATCACGGCATCGAAGGCCAGTGGCCTTCGAACCTTTCGCCAACCGAGGGCGGCGGCCAAGCCAGCGTCCTGGGCAACCCGGATTCCACCTGGCAGGCCATTGCAGACGGCAAACCCGTAGTCATCTCCACCGATGCACCCGCGCGTGGAGATGATGGAAGACCCGAAAACCTGCCAGGTCCGCATGCTTTCTTCGCCAAGGGACTTGATGATGACGGCAACATTGTTTTGGGTAATCCATGGGGACCGCCTCAACCAGATGCCATCATGAGCAAGGAACAATATGAGAAATATGTAACCGAGTCAGCAGTGATTGGAATGAAATGAGGACAGTGGGCCGTATCCTCTTGGCCGCCATGAGCGCGGCGATGCTTGCCGGGTGCACGTTGCCTGCAACCCCCTCCCCCAGCCCGTCCGAAACCACCGCACCGACAAAGGACCAAGCAATGAAAACATCCTGCACCCAAACCGGCGTCTACAAACTGCGGCAGGGAATCGGTTTCTCAGAACCGGAACTCCCGGCAGCCACGTCGGATCCTGCACTTCGCCCGCGAGTGGGCATCATCGGCATCTTCACCTCCCCGGAACCGGCTGCGGTCACCCTGACCGTCACACAACATGGGCCCTCCCCTTTGCCTAATTTCAAGGAATTGGAGCTCGGCGACACAGCTGACTTCTATGGCTATTCGATCAAGATCACCTCGATCTGCAGCACCGAAATTCGCTTTGACCTGGTTAGCGCGCCGTAAAGGAATACCCGTTTGAACAGCTGCATAATCTAGGCTGATTCCATGAGCGAGATCATCAACCTTCAGGCCACTTTCATCCCCAACGACGGCGAATTCTTCCGAGTGAAGCTCGCCCTGGACATCGCGATCGAGCAGGTCGTGGAGGAAACGGGCTGCATCCAGTACGAAATCACGGAGGAATCCGAGGAAAAGATCGTGCTGACCGAGCAGTGGGCCTCCCAGAAAGACCTGGACCAGCACAGCAAGGGCATCGCCGTGCAGGACCTGAACGAGTCCCTCAGCGCGCTGCTGGCCGAGCCGGTGGAACTCCTCCGCCTCTAGTACCCGCCCGGCCCAACAAAAACGCGCCCGTTTCCGCTTCTGGCACCCCGTCAAACGGGGGCAAGAAGCGGAAACGGGCGCGAACGTCGTTTAAGGCTACTCGGAGGTGGCGCCGTCGGCCTTCGCGGCGACAGCGGCGTGGACCTCGGTCATGTCGAGTTCCTTGACGGCCGTGATGACCTTGTCCAGATCCGTGCCGCTCAAGGCGCCGGGCTGGGCAAAAACGAGGACCTTTTCGCGGAACGCCATCAGCGTGGGGATCGAGGTGATGTTGGCCTCGGCGGCAAGCTGCTGCTGAGCCTCGGTGTCCACCTTCCCGAACAAGACGTCGTCGTGCTTGGTTGAGGCGGCCTCATAGGTGGGGGCGAACCGGACGCACGGCTGGCACCAGGATGCCCAGAAATCAACGAACACAATGTCGTTGCTTTCAATCGTGGTGCCAAAGGATTCGGTGGTGATATCAACTGTAGCCATGCTTTAACCGTAAGGGATACGGCCAAAACATGGCTACTGGTTTCGCTCACCGCGTGAGCGAAGGTGAGCCAAAGAACACGCCCGACTAGACGCCGTCGGGCTCGTGGGCGCCCAGGAAGCTGCGTCCGCCAAAGATCACGGCGGCGCTGACCAGGACGGCGAAGGCTGCCACGTAGAACGTAATGGAGGCGTTGAAGTGCTCGGCGATCCGCGTGGCAAGGAACGGAGCCAGGGCCCCGCCCATCCAGCGCACAAAGTTGTAACCTGCGCTGGCAACGGGTCTCGGGGAATCCGAGACCGACATGGCCATCTCGGTGAACAAAGTGTTGTTGATGCCCAGCAGGGCCCCCGAGATCACGGTCAGGACCACGATCATCGGCACCGAGTGTCCGGCAGCCAGCGCCAAGCCGACAAGGATCAGCATCAAAATCAACAGCGAACCCATCAGGGCCCGGGTCGGACCAAAGCGGCGCTGCACGATGGGGGCCACGAACACGGAGAACACGGCGACCGCCACGCCCCAGCCAAAGAACACGGCGCCGATCCCGTAGGCGTTGAAGCCCAGGATGAACGGCACGAAGGCCAGGATGGTGAAGAAGCCGTAGTTGTAGAACAAGGCGCTGCCGGCCGTGGTGCGCAGGCCCTTGTGGCCAAGCGCCAGCAACGGGTCACGCAGGCGGGTCTTCACCGCGGGCACGGGAGTCTTGGGCAGCAGGACCATCACCAGCACAAACGCGATGGCCATGGCTGTTGCGGTGCCGAAGAACGGTGCACGCCACTGCCAGCCACCCAGCAGCGCGCCCATAAGCGGGCCGAGCGAAAGCCCCAGGCCAAGAGCAGCCTCATAGAGGATGATGGCGGTGGCGGCGCCGCCCGAGGCGACACCGACCATGACCGCCAGCGACGTTGCCACGAACAAGGCGTTGCCCAGCCCCCAGCCAGCGCGGAAGCCAACCAGCGTATCTACAGTGTTGGACATCCCGGACAGTGCCGAGAACACCACGATGATGCTCAAGCCAATGAGCAGCGTCTTCTTGCCGCCAATCCGCGAGGAGACAAAGCCCGTGACAAGCATGGCAATGGCCGTCACCAGGAAATAGCTGGTGAACAGCAGCGACACTTCGCTGGGAGTGGCCTTCAAGTTCTCGGCAATGGCCGGCAGGATCGGATCCACCAGCCCGATCCCCATGAACGCGAAGACCGCAGCAAACGCCACCGCCCACACGGCCTTGGGTTGCTTGAGAATGGACTGCCTCTCCGCGTGGAGGGTGTCCTCGATGGGATGAGCTGCTCCCGCAGCTGTTGTGGCGTGCACGGTTTCTCCTTGGTTGTTGCGCATTGATGTTCGCCATTGGGCGCGGGCGGGTTGCCCGCGCGAAAGGTCAGTCGGTGAGGGCTTCGTTGAGCTTTGCGATGGCCGGAATGGCACTGGAAATGGCCTGACGTTCCTCGGCACTCAGCGTCGCAAGGGCCTTGGCCATGGCGCCGTTGCGCAGCTTGTTGGTCTCATCCAGGCGTTCGCGGCCGGCGTCGGTGAGCGCCACCAGCACCACCCGGGCGTCGGATTCGTCGCCGAGGCGTTCCACCAGGCCCGCGGCTTCAAGCTCGATGACTTGTTCGGTGGCACTGGGAACCCGAATGCCGGCGTACCGGGCGATGGCACTGACACGCATGGGCTGCTTGGCGATCATATTCATGGTGCTGAGATTTCGTGTGCTGAGTTGCCCTTCGGCGTCCATCGACCGGACCAGGAACACCGCCTGCCGCAAGATGTCGCGGTAGCGCCCGGCCAGCTCCTGAAGATCTTCGCTCATAGTTAGGTAGTCTAACAATCTTCGCGGGAGGCAGTCAAAACGGCACCTATCATTGAGCCATGGAGCTGACCACCGAACGCCTGGTGCTGCGGGAGTACGCCGCCACCGATTTCGACGCCGTCCACGCCTTTGCCTCGGATCCGCGCACCTTGGTCTTTGTCCAGTGGGGGCCCAATACCGAGCAGGACACCCTGGATTTCCTGGCGTTTGCCGCGTCCACGGCGGCCAAGGTCCCGCGCACCGGGCACACCCTGGCGATCACCCTGCCCGACGGCGCCGTGATCGGCTCGATCGGGCTGACGGTTCACCGCGGGAACGAGGCCGAATTGGGCTATACGCTCCACCCCGACCACTGGGGGCACGGCTACGCCACCGAGGCCGCCCGGGCACTACTTGATTTTGGCTTTACCCAGTTGGCCGTGGACCGCATCACCGCTACATGCCGGCCTGAGAACGTGGCCTCGGCAGGGGTGCTGCTCAAACTTGGCATGGAGCAGGTGGGCCATCTGCGCAACGACCGGCTCATTCGCGGCACATGGATGGACTCGTTGGTCTTTGCCGCGACCAGCCCGGGAC
>JBAUMA010000609.1:0-1533 GCA_049578485.1 Specibacter sp. | reverse complement strand
GCCAACGTCCGCTACGTGGCCTACCAAAGCCGTTTCTTGATCCTTCCGTGGGTGAGAGTGTCGCACCTGGCGTCGCACTTGCTCGGGCGGATGTCGCGGCAGCTGTCGCAGGACTGGCAAAAGCTGTACGCGCACCCGATCTACTTCACGGAGACTTTCGTCGACCCCGAGCGTTATCGCGGGACGTGCTACCGGGCAGCCAACTGGAGCTACCTGGGGATGACGACGGGGCGCGGCAAGGACGCGCCGACGATGAAGCCGAACCGGTCGCTGAAGCAGGTCTACGGCTATCCGCTGGCGAGGGACTTCCGCCGGCGTCTGTGCGCCATCGAATGACGACGCGCGAGCAGTTTCAGATTGTCGAGATCGACATTGCCGCGGTCCAGGGATTGTTGGAGCGGGCGAAGGGCCAGATGCGGAAAGAGGACCACGAACTGCTCCAGGGGCTGGTGGAAACTCTGTTCAGCCTGATGGACCTCCTACGGAAGGGCCGCACGACGCTCGCGCGCCTGCGCCGGCTGGTGGGCATGGTAAGCACCGAGAAGACGGCCGCGGTGTTGGGCAAGCTTGCAGAGCGCGAGGCGGGGGCGGCGGAGGGCGCCACGGAAGCGGAAGAGGGCGGCGAAGCGAAGCCTGCCGCTGACAAGAGCGCGGCCGCGGGCGAGCCCGCCGCAACCGAGACGGTCGGCAGCCCTGATACGGGCGACGACGCTCAGGCCGCCACCAAGCCGAAGGGACATGGGCGGGTGCCCGCCTCGGACTATCCCGACGCGACCCACATCGCCGTGCCGCACGAGAGCCTGCGTCCCGGAGACAGCTGCCCGGCCTGCGAACGAGGCAAGCTGTTCGCGCTCAAAGAGCCTGCCCGGTTCCTGCGCATCGTGGGCCAGGCGCCGCTCGTCGCGGTGTGCTGGGACTGCGAGCGGCTGCGCTGCAGCTCGTGTGGCCTGCCCTATACGGCGCGCGCTCCCGACGAGGCGCAAGGCGACAAACACAGCGAGACGGCAGCGGCCATGATGGCACTGCTGCGCTACGGCGGCGGAGTGCCGCTCAACCGCCTCGAGCGGCTCCAGCACCATCTCTCGACGCCGGTCGCCGCCTCGACGCAGTGGGATGTCGTCCACGCTCGGGTCAGCGCGGTGGAGCCGGTCTATCGCGAGCTGGTCCGGCTGGCCGCGCAGGGCTCCGTCATGCACAACGATGATACCTACTCGCGGATACTCGAGTTCATGGGCAAGCGCCGCGCGAAGCTTCTTCGACAAGGCGCGCTGCCGTCGCCCGAACGCACCGGACTGTTCACCACCGCTATCGTGTCGATCGTTGAAGCGGGCCGAGCGATCGCGTTGTTCTTCACCGGTCGCAAGCACGCCGGCGAAAACCTCGCCGACCTGTTGCACCATCGCGCGGAGGAGCTGGATCCACCGGTGCTGATGTGTGACGCGCTCGAGCGCAACCTGCCCAAGGGTCACAAGGTCGTCGAGTCGAACTGCGCCTCGCACGGCCGTCGCCATTTTGTGGACGAGGCCGAGAACT
>JBAUMA010000608.1:0-10232 GCA_049578485.1 Specibacter sp. | reverse complement strand
GCCCAGGGCGCCGAAAGCCACCTGCCCAATGACGACGTCGGCCCGGGAAAGTTCGGCACGAAACTCGCCGACACTCATGTGGGGCAGGAGCTGCAGGCCCTGGGCACGGGCCTGTCCAGCGTACGTTCCCCAGTCAAGTCCGAGGAGTTCCAGCTCCGGACGTTCCCGTCGCAGGGCTGCCGCCAATTCGAGCAATTGAGGTGCGCCCTTGGAGTCGTCCCATCGGCTGGCAAAAAAGACCCTCTTGCCGGATCGCGGGGTTGCCGGAGTCAGTTTGGTTGAGGCCGCCGACGGCAGTGGTGCCGGAAACCATTGGGCATCGGCGCGTATGGCCTGCACGGCGTCGGCCATGTCGGGCGTTGAGTACAACACGACGTCGGCGCGCTTGATCGATTCACGCACCATAGGGCCGAGAAATTTGGAGTTGAGGTCGCTGCGGACATCTGTTCCGTGCAGGTGCAGGACAACGTTGCGCCTGCCCCAACCGTAGTATCCGGACACGCCGTAGTTGATGTGCAGGACAGCCGGGCGGGGCCTCAATGTCCGCACGGCAGCCAGGTCCCGCAGGCGACGCAAAACGATGATGGCAGGGTTGGCTCCGCGGCCGGCCGGAACATCACGCAGTTCCCAATCCAAACCCTTGGCGCGGGCCACCTCGATCACGTTTCGGGACGTCCCTGAAATATCGCCCAAATGCAAAACGCCCTTGTTCTCGTGCTGCAATGTCATTACTTGCCTATCTTCAGGGCTCGGAGTTGCGCGTCCACGAAAGGAACCAAGGCGCGGGAATATTCGGCGCTCAAATGGGAGTAATCCCGGTAGACGATCACGGAACCGATGACGGGGTAGCACCACGTGGAATCACAAAACTGATCCCGCAGCTTGACCCTGATGACACCGTGGCTTGACGCGGCCTGGGCGGCCTTGGTGATGGCCATGGTGGCCGGGATTGCCTGGCTGGTCGGAATGGCACACTGCATGGCGTCGCCGGGGTTCTTGGCCAGGCAGGTGGGAATGTACTGGCCGTTGGTTCGGGGCACGTCATCGAAAGCCACAACCTTCTTTCCGGCAGCCTGCCAGCCCGCCCACATTTGCGTAAATCCGTCCACGGCCGGGTTCGCCAGGGGGTCGCCGTCCGCGGACTTGTACTTGTAGGCGGAGGAGTAGGACGCCGTGAAGATCGCTGAGATGGAGCGGTCGGACTTAAGGGTGTCATTGAGCTTGAGGACCCAGGCATGGCAATCGTCCTGGTTTTCCGTGGTCTTCTCACTGTCAAGAATGCGAAGTGCCGTGGTGACCGGGCAGGAAGCCTTGGCATACGTCATCACCCGCCAGCCGTGCTTCTTCGCCAACGCGTCCATTGCCGGGTACCACGCGGTTGCGTGCGAGTCGCCCACCATGGCTACCGTGGCCTTGGCAGCGGCCGCTGGAACGCCCAGGTTGCAGCTGACAAGTTCCGAGCCGGCAAAACTGGCTTGGCAGCCGGGAAACAGGGGGGAGGTGTTTTCGTTGGAGACTGCCACAGCGGGCGGGTTGGGGGCTTCCTTGCCCAGTACGGAGCCGCAACCGTTGGCCGGATTGATGGCGCCGGGCCCATAGCAGCTTGACGACTGCAGGGCGACGTCAACCGCGACCGGCGCATTGGCCAGTGTCGCCAACCCAAACGACAGGCCGGCCACCAGGGCCATGCCCACCACTGTGAAGGAAAAAGCGCGGATCGAGCTGCGCAACAAGGGTCCTTTGCGCAAGGGATCCTCCAGCAGCAGCTTCGTCAGCCACGCAAGCAGCACCGACACGGCCAAAATACCCACCTTGATGAACCAATTGAGCTCAGTTGCCAGGGCGTAGGGGGCAAGGACAATAAGGGGCCAATGCCAGAGATAGACGGCGTAGGAAATGTCGCCGACGAACGTGGCCGGCTTGCGTGAGAGCAGCCAGGCCGGCCCAAAAACGGACGTCTTGCCGCTACAGCACAAGAGAATTGCCGTGCCGAGAACCGGCAGCAGCGCCGTGTAGCCCGGGAACGGCGTCTGGCTGCTGTACAGCAGCGCTGATACGACGATCCCGGCGAGCCCTGCCCACGCCAGCAGCGTCGCCCACGGGCCGGAAAACCGGCGATCCAGGAAAATCATGGCGACCAGTGCACCCACGGCAAATTCCCAAACACGTGTTGGTGTGACGAAATAGGCGGCGGCGGGATTGACGGCTGTCTCGTGGATTGAATAGGCCAGCGATACGCCGCCAATGACGGCCAGTCCGGCGATCAATGTGGCCCTCGGTGACAGCGACAGCCGGGGCACCCGCTTGGCCAGCCTGCCGGCGACCCACAGCAGACCCACCATGACGATGGGCCAGAAAACATAGAATTGCTCTTCGATGGACAGCGACCAATAGTGTTGGGCCACCGTGGCATCGGCATTCAAGGCGGAGTAGTCCACCGCATCCGACGCCAGTACCCAGTTCTGGACGTAGAGCGCACTGGCCCCGAGCTGCTTGGCAGTCGATTCCCACAGCGTGGCGGGCAGCCAAAGATAGGCGGCTGCAAGCGAGGCGAGGAGGACGACGAACGCGGCCGGCAGCAGCCGGCGAATGCGCCGGCCCCAGAATTTCATCAACGACAAACCCTGGCCCCCCGTGAGCTCCCGGTACATGTGTCCGGTGATGAGGTAGCCGGAAATGACGAAGAAAACATCGACGCCGACAAATCCGCCCGTCATCCGCTTGGGCCACAGGTGGTACAACACCACCGCCATGACCGCGACGGTGCGAAGCCCCTGGATTTCGGGCCGAAAATTACCTGCCTTCAATCTTTTGGGGACGGATGTGCCGGCGGAAGCGGGCGTCTCGGCAGGGGCGTAGTTAGGGGACACAACATTAAAGTCTACCGGTCGGCCCTATAGGGTTGATGGCATGAAGGTATTGGTGACCGGCGGCGCCGGCTATATAGGTTCACACACTGCGCTCTGCTTGCTGGAAGCCGGGCACAGCGTCGTCGTTCTTGACAATCTGGCAAACTCCTCGGCGGAATCGCTGAAGCGGGTGGAGGAATTGACCGGCAAGCACCCGGAGTTCGTCGAGCTCGACCTGCTGGACGCGGCGGGCGTTGATGCGCTGTTTGCTGAAGGAGCATTTGACGCCGTCATCCACTTTGCCGGGCTCAAGGCCGTGGGCGAGTCCGTGGCACAGCCGTTGAAGTACTACCACAACAACCTTGTGGGCACGCTGAACATGCTGGCCTCCATGGACAAGCATGGTGTGCGCACCCTGGTGTTCAGCTCCTCGGCCACTGTTTACGGCGCCAGCGAGGAAGTCCCGCTCATCGAAAAGATGCCGCTGGATGCCACCAACCCGTACGGGCGCACCAAGGAACAGATCGAGGACATCCTCACCGACCTTGGAGCAGCCGACCCCACTTGGCGGGTTGCGCTGCTGCGCTACTTCAACCCGGTTGGCGCACACGAATCCGGCCGGATCGGTGAGGACCCCAGCGGCATTCCCAACAACCTGCTCCCGTTCGTGGCACAGGTGGCCGTGGGCCGCCGCGAGAAGGTCATGGTGTTCGGCAACGACTACCCGACGCCGGACGGCACCGGAGTGCGCGACTACATCCACGTCATGGACCTGGCTGCAGGCCACCTGGCGGCCCTTGACTACCTGCCCGCCCATGCCGGGGTTTTCCGCTGGAACCTGGGCACCGGCAACGGCTCCTCCGTGTTGGAAGTCATCCAGGCATTTGGTGAGGCCGCAGGCGCGCCCATCCCGTTCGAATTCGCTCCGCGCCGCCCGGGCGACGCCGCGGTCAGCTACGCGGACGCATCCTCGGCGCTGGCAGACCTGGGCTGGTCCGCCCACCGGAACCTGGCCCAAATGTGCCAGGACCACTGGCGCTGGCAGCACAACAACCCGCAGGGCTACGCCGCCGTTTAGCGAAACGTGCCCTGACACGGCGATGCCACCCGGACTTGGTCCGGGTGGCATCTGCATTTAAGCGGTGCGCGGTGGCTCAGGCGCGCGCCCCGGCGCGCCGCACGGACCGGAACAACGCTTTGCCCAGGGACTCGTCGGCGAGTTTCCAGGGGGCCTGCGGGTACAGTTTCTGCGCCTCGGCCAGCTTCCGCCCGGCCAGGTCGGGCAGCTTGCCCTGCATGGCGTTTGACGTCGCCGGGGTGACTTCGGCCCCATTGGCAACGTGGGCCCAGCCCGAACCCAGGTCACGGACCGAGCCGTGTTTGACGTTGTAGTAGCCGGCCTTGGCCTCCACCGAGGTGCCCTTGGCCCCTGCCGCGGCCGCCAGCAGGTGGAAGTGGAACCGCGTAGTGAGCCATTCCTGTCCGGGGTGCACGGGCAATCCGTGGCGCCAGGTCTCTACGAAGGGCACGAAGTGGCTTTCCGGGATCAAGTCGGCCAGTGCTTCAAAGGCGGCACGGTCCGGGCCCGGGATGGCCTCAAAATAGTGCACCTCGCGACCGGAGTCCACCGCCGCCTGCACCCGGGCCCGAACGTAGCCGAGCACATTCGCCAGGTGGCCGTCGTCGACCGTGTCATTTTGGATGCAAACGCACAAGCTGTTGGCGGCCGCAGGGTTCCTGCCGATTTCGGCTGCGGCGCCGAGGAAGGCGTCATCCAGGCCGAACTTAAGGCCGAAGGCCTTGGCGCTGTCGGCATCGCGGGCACTGGCATAGTCAAAGCCGGCAAATAGATTCGCGGCCTCGACCGGCAACTCGGCGTCTGCCGGCATGAGCCCCAAACCCGTGGCAAACAGCCGTGCTCCGGTCAACTCGCGCACGGCCTGCAGCCCACGGACCAGGCCGTAGTGCTGGGGCCACATGTTGTTGATATAGCCGCCGCCGAGAAGATGCAGGGATTGCGCCTCGCGCAGTTTCAGCAAGCCAAGATCGTACTGGGGCGATCCGGTGTCCCGGACAAGTTGCGCCACCCGCTCACCCATCTCGGCCGGAGGCAGGGCCGCGGAATCGGCCACGGCACGCCACAGGGTGTTGGTGACATGCAGCAGCGGGTGCAGCCCGGCAAACAGGATTTGCGCGGTGCCCGGCTGCGGGCAATCGAGATACACCTCGGTGTCCGGAGCGGCCTTGGCAAGGTGGCGCAGCCAGGCGGCAGCGATGATTTCGTCGCCGAAATTGGGGTTGCCCGAGGGCGCGACGAGATAGATGGGTCCAGCGTTCATGCTCATAGAGTAGCCCAGATGGTGTTGGCCACCTGCACTACTTCCTTGCTGTAACAGTGTGCCGGTGCCCACAACGGGCCGCGAGATCGGCGCGGCGCACGCCGCCGGGACCGGGCCGGAAAACGGGAACGTTGTCCACAGGAACAATTTTTCCCTCTGGCGTGCCCCCGCGGCCGGGGCGTAAGCTCCTGATGAATAAAGGGCAAGGCAGGAGCCGCAACGGGGCGGAGGGGCAACATGGATGCGCTCACACTGGTCGAGGATGAGGTTCGGGAACTCATCCGCCGCAAGGGATTGGACCCCCTGCGGCAGGGCGGTGAGGTGCGCATTTTGGTGGAGGCGGCCGTCAATGACTACGGGGAACGCTCCCTCGTAGGTGCGGTGCCGCCGCTGGCCCACGCCGGGGACGCCAAACAGCACGTGTTCGACGCCGTTGCCGGCTTTGGTGCGCTGCAGCCGTTCCTGGATGATCCGGCAGTTGAGGAAATCTGGCTCAATGCCCCGGACGAGGTCTTTGTGGCCCGCAACGGGGAATCGGAGCTCACACACCTGGCTTTCACGGAACAACAGGTGCGTGACTTGGTGGAGCGGATGCTTAAGAGCTCGGGGCGGCGGCTGGATTTGAGCAGCCCGTTCGTGGACGCGGCCCTGCCGGACGGTTCTCGGCTCCATGTTGTCATCCCCGACATTACCAAGGCCCATTGGGCGGTGAACATCCGCAAATTCACGGCCCGTGCCAGCCGGCTGGACCACCTGGTGGAGCTGGGCTCGCTGACCCCGCAGGCTGCCCGCTTCCTGGGCGCCGCCGTCAGCAGCGGGCTGAACATCCTGGTCTCCGGTGCCACCCAGGCGGGCAAGACCACCATGCTCAACTGTCTGGCCGCCGGGATCGGCTCCCGCGAACGGGTGGTCAGCGTGGAAGAGATCTTTGAATTGCAACTGCCGTTGCGGGATGTGGTGGGGCTGCAATGCCGCCAGCCGAACCTTGAAGGCGTGGGCGAGATTCCCTTGCGCCGGCTCGTCAAGGAGGCGTTGCGCATGCGACCGGACAGGCTCATCGTGGGCGAGGTGCGTGAGGCCGAAAGCCTTGACATGCTCATTGCCTTAAATAGTGGGCTTCCCGGGATGGCGAGTGTCCATGCCAACTCGGCCCATGACGCCGTCGTCAAGATCTGCACGCTCCCACTCCTGGCCGGGGAAAACATTACGGCAGCGTTCGTGGTGCCCACCGTGGCGGCCTGCATCGACCTGGTGGTGCACTGCGTCAGGCTGCCCAACGGAATGCGCCGCGTGGGCCAGATCCTTTCCCTGGGCCGGCGTGTGGAAAACGGCGTCATTGAATCCGGTTTGGTCTTTGACACCGTGGACGGCCGGCTGACCGCCTCCGAAACGGCGATGCCCTCCCCGGAAAAGTTTGCCGCCGCCGGTTACAACGTGGCGGCCTTGATGGGGGAGTGCTGATGTCCGCACTCGTGGGGCTTCTGGGCGGGCTGGGATTGTTTCTGGTGTGGACCGCCTGCTGGCAGGTTCAGGGGCAGGCACTGCGGCCGGCCCGGCGTGGCAGGCTCGAAGAGCTCTTGCAGCAGGCGGGCGTGCCGCAGGTGACGCCCGCGTCCCTGCTTGCCAGCACCTTGGGCCTGGCCCTGGTGGTGGGCCTGCTGGTGTACGTGGTGACGGGCGCTGCCCCCGTTGCCCTGTGCTTTGCCTTGTTCAGCGGCTATGTCCCGTTTGCCCTGCTGCGGTGGCGGGCGCGACGTCGGGCCTCGGTCATGCGCGACCTCTGGCCCGATGTGGTCGACCACCTCCGATCGGCCATCCGGGCCGGGCTGTCACTGCCCGAGGCGCTGATCCAGTTGGGTGCCAAGGGGCCTGTGGAACTGCGCTCCGAGTTCAACGGCTTTGGCGCAGACTATCGCTCCAGCGGCCATTTTGATGACGCCCTGCAAAAGCTCAAGGACAGGCTCGCCGACCCTGTGGCGGACCGCATCATCGAGGCCTTGCGTCTCACCCGCGACGTTGGTGGCACCGATCTGGGCAAACTGTTGGGCACGCTTTCGGAATTCCTGCGCGATCATGCACGGACCCGCAGCGAACTTGAAGCCCGGCAGTCCTGGACGGTCAACGCCGCACGGCTGGCTGTTGCCGCTCCCTGGATAGTGCTCATGCTGATGGCAACCCGCCCGGAAGCGATCGGCGTCTACAACTCTCCGGCAGGCTGGGCAGTCCTGGGCGGCGGGCTGGCCGTCTCCGTCATCTGCTACCGGCTCATGCTGCGCATTGGCGCGCTGCCGCAGGAGCAAAGGGTTCTGCGGTGAACGGCCACACGGGAGCCGGCGTCGCCACCGGCCTCGTGCTGGGCCTTGGCCTGTGGCTGGTGCTGGTACGCCTGCCCGCCCTGCGCAAACCAAACTTTGCCCAACGCGTGGAACCGCAGCTGCGCAGCGTGGCCAGCCGGTCAAGACTTTTGGCCGCCGAGGATTCCGGCGCCCTCTTTGGGCCGTTGGAACGCATTTTCCGGCTCTTTTTGGCAGACACCGTGGGCAGGCTGGGGCGGTTCAACATCAGCGTCAAGGGTTTGACGGCACGCCTGGAACAAGCGGGACGCACCGAATCGGCACTGGAGTTCCGTGCCGTGCAATTGCTGTGGGCGGGCGGCGGCATGGTGGTCGGGCTGCTCCTGTCCCTGGTGCTGGTCTCCTCGCACCAGGCCAACCCCATGGCCGGGCTGGCCCTGACGGTGGGCCTGATGCTTGGCGGCTACCTGATGTACGACCAACTCCTGGGCGCGCGCATCAAACGCAGGCAGGCCCGCATCCTGGCCGAATTCCCGGCGCTCGCCGAACTTATGGCCCTGGCCGTCGGGGCGGGGGAGAGCGCCGGCAGCGCCTTGGACAGGGTGGCCCGCTCCTCGCGCGGCGATCTTTCGGCCGAATTCACCCGCATCCTGGCGCAAACCCGAACAGGCATGCCGTTGGTTGAGGCGCTCGGGGAGTTTTCCGGGCGGTTGAACATACCGGCACTTTCCCGCTTTGTCGATGGCATCAGCGTCGCCGTCAACAGGGGGACACCCCTGGCGGACGTGCTGCGGGCGCAGGCCCAGGACGTCCGTGACGTGGCCAAGCGCGAGCTCATGGAATCGGCCGGGCGCAAGGAAATCGCCATGATGGTCCCGCTGATTTTCGGGGTACTTCCCCTGACAGTCGTCTTTGCCGTATTCCCCGGCCTGGCCCTGCTGCAGTTTGGCCTCTAATGAAACCTGCAAAGATCCATGCCAAGGAACCATCACCACACACTACGCACCACAATGAAGAGGGGAAACACCATGGGACGGACATTCAAGCCAACACAGTGGCCGCTGGCGCTGCTGATCACCGGAGGACAACTGCTGGGTGTGTGGGCCGCCCGCCTCGGCCGGCGATTCCGGACCGCCGAAGCCACGGGATCGACGCGCGGGGACGTGCCCGGCTGGGTACTGATCACGCTCATGTCCGCGGTCCTGGTGGCCGGACTGCTGGCCGTGGCCGGGCCGGCGCTGGAAAAACTGTTCACGGAGGCCATGGACCAGGTCCATCCATAGCGGCCACGGCGGAAATGGGTGCCGCCGTCGTGGATTTTGTCCTCGTGTCAGCCCTCGTCACCGTCATGTTCCTGGCGTTGATCCAGCTGGCCCTGGTGCTGCATGTGCGCAACACCGTCGCCGACGCCGCCTCATCGGCGGCCCGGTACGGGGCGCTCGCGGACAGGACCGCCCAGGACGCGCAGGGCCGTGCCGAACTGCTCATCGATTCGGCCCTTGGATCCCACTATGCCCAAGATGTCAGGGCCTCGGTGTCCTCTCGGGACGGCGTGGCAGTCCTGACGGTCTCCGTCACGGCGCCGCTGCCGCTGATCGGCCTCTTTGGTCCGGCCAGGTCGCTGGAGATGAGCGGGCATGCGATTATTCCCGGATAGCTCGCCCGTTGAGGCCGCGGGCGCGACAACCGGCCCCGAAGCGGGGAGCGCCATCGTGGAATTCATCTTCCTGGCCGTTTTGCTCATGGTCCCGGTGGCCTACCTGATCCTGACGGTCGGCCAGCTGCAAGGCGGCGCCTACGCCGTCGTGGGCGCCGCAGACCAAGCCGCCAAGGTGTATGTGCTGCAATCCGACGACGGTGCGGCCCGCAGCTCGGCCGAGGATGCCGTGGCGCTGGCCGTGGCCGACCTGGGATTCGACCCGGCCAACGCGAGCTTGACCATCACCTGCGACGGCGGCTGCCTCACTCCGGGAAGCACCGTCCGGGCCAGGGTCAGCCTCACGGTGGAGCTGCCACTGGTGGCCGCCATACCTGGCGTGAACCTCCAGGCCGCCACGGTGGAGTCCTCCGCCACGCAAAAGGTGGGCCGTTTCAAATGAGTCAAACAGCAGGCCGCCGGCCCCGGACGCGCGACGACGGCCAGATCATGGTGCTGCTGATCGGCTACGTGCTGCTGGCCTTGTTACTGGTCACGGTGGTGGCAGCCGGCTCCAGCCTCTACATCGGACACAAACAACTCCTCTCCGCAGCCGACGGGGCCGCGCTCGCCGCAGCGGACACGTTTGTCCTCAACGGCGGCACGGCCGGCACCGATCCCGGGACCCTGCTCACCGACAGGGGTGTCACGGCGGCGGCACTGGAGTTCCTGGCGGGGGAGCAGGCGCCGGGATCGCTCTCGGACATCGCCCTGGCCGCCGGAACGGGGGCGCCGGACGGGCGCACGGCCCAGGTGCGGCTGAGCGGCGTGGTGCATCCCCTGTTCATCAACTTCCTGGTGCCCGGCGGCATCGCCATCACCGTGACCGGCACGGCTCGGGCACACCTGGTGCTGTGACGCCCGGGCCGCAAGCACCACGTGCGGTGCAGGCATGCCGTAGGCTTGAACATCATGGCTGAGATCGACTTTCCCGCAGAGATCCGGGCGCTGCGCGCCACCTACACCTCCATTGAGCAAGTGTCCGAGGTGGACAAGCTCATCGAAAACATTGAGGACCTGTCCGACCAGGCAGGCTCACCCAACCTGTGGGACG
>JBAUMA010000607.1:0-9654 GCA_049578485.1 Specibacter sp. | reverse complement strand
GCTCGCCGTCGGACAACCCGGGCTTGACTGGGAATCGGGCGGGTACTTCGCCTTGCGCAAACCGGCACGCGCCAGTCGCCAGGCAAACGATCCTGATCTGGCCAGTGAACTTTGGGCGCGTAGCGAGGAAATGGTGGCACATTGGCTGCCCAGCCCGTAATCTACTGGGCAGTAGCACCGGTGCCTGCAAGAGTTGATTCGTACCGCTTCTATAGGAGGACCACTGTGAGCGTTCGAGACAATACCAACCGCCGGCTCAAGGAAGTTCTTGACATCATGGCCGCAGGGTCATGGACCGAGGACAAGCCCAATGGGGGAGAGGTCCTCGCTGAGGCCGTAGCCCGCATTCCATTCAGCAAGGAAGAGTCGGAACTGCTCAGCGGCGGCATCCCCCGCGGCCACAAGAACCTGACGAAGGCAACGGCCGATCTGGTCAAGGCCGGCTGGATGACCAAGGGCCGCAGCGGCTGGGAAATCACCGAAGAAGGTCTGAAAGCAACGGTCGCCTTCAAGGACGTTGATGCGTTGTCCGCAGCGCTTGCCGACAGCACACCGGTTCCTGCCGACACCCCACTGCCGACCAAGCCCGTCGCGAAGCGCGCCCCCGCCAAGAAGGCCCCCGCCAAAGCTGCCAGCAAGCCTACCGCCAAGGCCGCGCCGAGGAAAGCCGCCGCAAAGGCGCCCGCCAAGGCATCCGCCGTCGCTCCCAAAGCTCCCAAGGACCAGCCCTCCGCGGTGGCACTTGCCGGTGACTTTGGCACCGTCCTGGGTGCCGTGGAGAACTGGGACCCTAGCCACGACGGCGTGCAGTTCCAGCTGGACGCCCGCTCCGGCAAATGGTCGCTCACCGCTGACCTGCCGGCCGGACACTACAGCTACAAGGCCGTGGTGAACGGTTCCTGGGAGGAAAACTACGGTGCGTTTGGTCAGCTGGACGGCGCCAACCACGAATTCGAGCATGCCGGCGGGGAAGTCACGTTCCACTACGACCACGCCACCAAGGATGTTCTGCGCGGCGACGTCTAGTCCTCGCCCGGCCGGACAGGGTACTCCCCGTCCGGCGTCTTCGGTTGGCCCGTGGCCGTACTCCCTGTCCGGCCTGAACCGCGGCAGCTCGTCGTCGTACTTGCGGTGGAGCGCTTACCCCAGCGGCACCAGCCACTCCACAACGATGTACGCGACGGCGGCGATCGACAAGATCCACGTGATGACCGCCGGAATCCAGAACCGGCGGAGACGCTTCATAACGGCCAGTCCCAGCAGCGGCGGAGCAACAATCATGCACCCCACAAATGTCATGCCCGTCACGCCCGCCACGACAGACCCTGCCGTGGCGGCGTCGTCCGTTGAGCCCGAAATCAGGATGTAGGAAAGCAGCGCCAAAAGCGCAGCGGGGTACGCCAGCACCAGCCAGCCCACCAGCGTGATGCCAATGGCCCACCACACAGAGCGCCGCGGCTTGGTGGGCGCGGCAATGGAGGACACGGACAACGGCAGCCGTTGTGAGGGAATTTCGCGGTGGGGCCTGGTCATGGGTTATTTCTAGCAGGAAAAACTAGGCGGACACTGAGAGGTCCCGGACCGTCCCGAACAAGAACCGCACAAGAACCGCTCAGGAACCGGCCGATCCCAGCCAGCGGAACGCGACATACAAGATCACGCAGACGGTGGGAACGCCCGTGACCAATGCGGCGCGCCACATGCCACGCTCGCGGTGGATCACCGCCTGCCCCAACAGGTGCGGGGCCGCGATCATGCAGAACAGCAGTGCAGCGCCAAGGAAGATCAGGGCCACTTTCCCCAGGGTAACGATGCTGCTGTTGGGGTTGGTGACCGCGGCAAAAATCAGCAGTGCCATCGAAATGATCGGGACTATGACAACCACCCAGCCCACGAAAGCTACGAGTGTGCCCGTCAACTGAGAACGCGGTGCCAGGAGTTGGTCGCGCGGCGGAACCTTCTGGTGCGTGGGATCGGTCATGCCTTATTTCTACCAGTTGGCGAGGGTGAAGGCTCCTTCGGGGCCGTCCCTGGCGACGGGACTACGCCGAAAACGGCGCCGGGATCGTTTCCGCTGGTGCTACGCGGAGTAGGCGGCCACCGCGTCGGCCAGCTCCTGGGCCATCATGTCCATGTTGATGGCCACCGCGGCATTCGCGCCGGCCTGGGCTGCGGACAGCACGGTGGCGCGCATATCGTTGACATTGCCGGCCGCCCACACTCCGGGAACAGCGGTCAACCCCGCCTCGTCGGACTCAACCGTCTCCCCGAATGGCGTGGCCGTGGGCACCAAGCCCAGTCCCGCAAGGAAGGCTGCCCGAGCCATGACGCGAGATTGCACGGTCAAGGCCTGAACCGGATGCACAGTGCCGTCGGCCAGCTCGACGCCGCTCACCGCACCATCCGCAGTGTGGATCCGGGTCACAGGCCCGGTGACGACGGGGATGCCCCGGGCGGCCAGCTGCACAAGTTCGACGTCGGTGGGCCGGGGTGCGTCGTTGAGGAACAACGTGACGTTGTCCGACCACTGGCGGAACAGGAGAGCCTGGTGGGCGGCAAATGCGCCATTGCCGATGACCCCGACTGCCTGGTCCTGAATCTCCCAGCCGTGGCAGTATGGGCAGTGCGCCAGGTCCTTGCCCCACCGTTCGCCCAGTCCGGGAATATCGGGAAGTACGTCCGTCAGCCCCGTGGTGACGAGGAGGCGGGGCGCCGCAAACACGGCCCCGCCTTCAAGTTCCACCCGGAAACCGTCCCCGGTGCGCTCGGCACTGACAACTGTCCCGTCTTCCATCCGCACGTCATAGGGTGACAGGTCCGCGCGACCCAGGCGGGTCAGCTCGAGGGGAGCAATGCCGTCGCGGGTGAGGAAACCGTGGACGCCGTCGGCGGGCGCATTGCGGGGCCGGCCGGCGTCGATCACCAGCACCGAACGCCGGGAGCGGCCCAACAGGAGTGCCGCGGTGAGCCCGGCCGCGCCGCCGCCGATGATGATTACGTCTTGCATGATGTCCGCCTTCTGCTGGTTGGGAATGTCTTTCCATCCTGTACCGCGGCATGTCAGAGTGGCAACGAATGTTGCTAAAGTGGCAAACTCGGAGCATGAGCGATGATACCGAGGAAGTCCTGTCAGGCGTTGGCCCGCGGCTGAAAGCCCTCCGTTTGCAAAGGAACCGGACTTTGGCTGACTTGGCTGAGGCAACGGGGATCTCCGTCAGCACGCTGTCCCGGCTGGAGTCGGGACAGCGCCGGCCCAACCTGGAATTGCTGCTGCCCCTGGCCCGCGCCCATGCGGTCCCCTTGGATGAACTGGTGGGTGCGCCCGCCACCGGGGATCCGCGTATCCACCTGCGGCCGGTTAAACGGAACGGGCAGACGATCCTGCCATTGAGTAAAGGTGCCGGGGGACTGCAGGCGTTCAAGCATCTGCTGCCCGGCGGCGACAACCTGCCCAACCCGGAGCCGAAAGTCCATGAGGGATACGAGTGGATGTACGTGCTGCGCGGGCAATTGAGGGTGGTGCTGGGAGAGCGGGACTTTGTGCTCAAACAAGGTGAGGCCGCCGAGTTCGACACCCGCACGCCACACTGGTTTGGTCGTGCCACTCGGGAGAGTGTGGAGTTCTTGACGCTCTTTGGACCCCAGGGGGAGCGGATGCACGTGCGGGCCGCCCCGGCGAAATAGCCACCTCACCCCAGATCGGCCAGGACCTGCTCAATCTGGTATTTCGACACCGCCGCCAGCGTGGGGTTGGAATCAATATAGTAGGGGTAGGCAACCAGGCCGATGGACAGGGCCCAGCCGCGCCCGCGTTCCCAATCCCCGTCCGCAACCCCAAGTGTGCGCCGGAATGCCAGCCGCCCGGCGTCGTCCAGTAGGTTCCACGCGACGATCAGGTCAATTGCCGGATCGCCCACCGCCAGGCCGCCCCAATCAATGACGCCCGACAACATGCCGCGATCCACCAACAAGTTCCCCGGCTGCAGATCGGTGTGGATCCACGTGGCGGGTCCCGTCCCAACCGGTGCCTGCAGGGCAATGTCCCAGGCCCGGGTGAGCCGGGCGGCGTCAAATTGGTCCTCGCATCGCGTTATGGCGGTTAGGGTTTCAAGGTCGCGCGCGGCGAGCAGTCCGCCCCGGTACGAGTGCAGGGCTTCGCTTGGCGCCGGCGGCACGATGCTGTGCAACGCCCGGACAAAACCGGCCAGCTGGACGGCCACGGAATCCGGGGCACGGCCGGGAAGGGGGTTCCTGCCCGGCAGCCACCGCGACACGGCCCACGTGAACGGGTAGCCGGCCGTGGGCGCTCCGGTTGCGACGGTCATTGGAATGTCGGCCGTCAAAAGGGGGGCCAGCATGGGCGGGTACGTGAGTTCCTTCTCCAACAGCCTGGCCGCGGCAGGTGTCCGGGGCAGCCTGAGCGCAAACAGGCCATCCAGATTGAACATCACGTTGTCCGTGCCGGCCGGATACAAGGGTGCCAGCGGCCGCCCGGACCACTGCGGAAACTGCTCGGAAACCATGCGCGCCACTGCGTCGGTTTCGATGTCCACCTCATCCAGGTGCAGTTTTTCGATCAACATGAATCCACCGTACCGGCTACCGCGACAGCACGTTTGGTACCTTGGGGATAACTTCAATGCGGAGGTGGCGTGATGGCAACAATAGTGCTGGTGCACGGCCTGTGGTCGGACGGATCGAGCTGGTCGCAGGTCATCCCCGAGCTGCTGTCCCGGGGGCACCGGCCCGTCGCGGCCCAGCTGTCCCTGGAGTCCATGGACGACGACGTTGCTTCCGTGCGCCGCACCCTCGCCACTGTTGCGGGGCCGGTCTTGCTGGTGGGGTGGTCATACGGGGGCGCCGTGGTCGGAGAGGCAGCCCGCGGCGTTTCCGCCGTCAAGGCACTGGCCTACGTGGCGGCGTTCGCCCCGGCCGAGGGCGAGTCCGTCAGTGAATTGTCCCGGCGGCAGCCCGGCAGCCTGATCCCCAACCACGTTGTGGTGGCCGATGGTTACACGTATATAGACAGGGACCATTTTGGCGAGGTGATCGCCGCCGACGCACCGGAGGGGGTGGTGGCCGTTGCCGCAGCGGTGCAGCGCATGGTCAAGATCGGGGTGGACAGGGTGAAGGTAGGGCGGCCCGCCTGGCTGGATCTGCCGTCCCATTACCTGCTGGCCACCGCGGACAATGCGGTGCCGACGGCCCTGCAGCGGGACATGGCGCAGCGAATGGGCGCCGTCGTGACCGAGCTTGACTCCAGCCACGCGCCGATGCTGTCGCGGCCCCAAGAGATCGCAGGTTTTCTTGACGGGGCGTGCGCGGGAATGGAGTGAACCGCCCAACCCTCGACGCCGCCGTCGGACCGGCCTACGCTGGAAGGCAGGGACCCGGCCCGCCGTCCGGGACGCGGAAAGAGGCCGGCCATGGTTGCCGAATTTGTCACCGACACACTCAAGCGGCCACTGCGTGACCTGCGTATTTCAGTCACCGACCGTTGCAACTTCCGCTGCGTGTACTGCATGCCCAAGGAAGTTTTTGGTCGCGACTTCGTGTTCATGCCCAAGGAACAGCTGCTCACCTTTGAGGAAATCACGCATTTGGCCTCCATTGCCATGGCCCACGGTGTGCGCAAGATCAGGCTGACGGGAGGGGAGCCGATGCTGCGCAAGGGCATCGAGGACCTGGTCGGCATGTTGGCTGTGCTGCGAACCCCTGAGGGTGATCCGCCTGATTTGGCCATGACCACCAACGGCACCGTACTGGTGCAAAAGGCCCATGCGCTCAAGGCTGCCGGGCTGGACCGGGTCACGGTATCGCTCGATTCACTGGACGACGCCGTTTTCCAGGCCATGAACGACGTCGCCTATCCCGTGGCCAAGGTCCTGCACGCCCTCGACGCCGCCGAGGAGGCAGGGTTGGGTCCTGTCAAGATCAACATGGTCCTCAAGCGCGGGCTCAACGACAAGGACGTCCTGCCCATGGCGGAGCACTTTCGCGGCACCCCGTTCATCCTGCGGTTCATCGAGTACATGGATGTGGGTTCCTCCAACGGCTGGAAAATGGACCAGGTGGTGCCGTCGGCCGAAGTGGTGGAACGCATCAACAAGGTGTTCCCGCTGGAGCCGCTGGATGCGAACTACGGGGGAGAGACGTCCCAGCGTTGGCGGTACAAGGACGGGGCCGGGGAGATCGGCGTGATCTCCAGCGTGACCCGCGCGTTTTGCAGCGGCTGCACCCGGGCACGGCTGTCGGCCGACGGCAAATTGTTCACCTGCCTCTTTGCCACGGCAGGCCACGACCTCCGGGCATTGCTGCGCGGGGGCGCCACCGACGCCGAGTTGACGGACGCCCTGTCGGCCCTGTGGGGCGCCCGCTCGGACAGGTATTCCGAACTGCGCAGCGCCAGTACGCCAGGGTTGAAAAAGGTTGAGATGAGCTACATCGGCGGCTGACGGCGTCGCCCGTGCTGCGGTAGCCAAGGGAGCGGCACGGGTTTAGTGTGGCCAGTGAATGACCTTGCACGTCAAGATGGGTGGCGCGGCCCTTGCGGCCGGGCGGAAAAGAGGGAACCGTGGGCTTATTGAACGCAGGCGCCACCATGGCATTGGCCGCAGTAACAGATCCGGCCCACCAACCCTGGTCAAGTCACGACACCCGGGTTTTGATCATTGCCGCCATCGGCATCGCCATCGTGGTGCTCCTGATTGTGTGGGCCAAAATGCACGCCTTCCTGGCCTTGACCATTGGCTCACTGTTTGTGGGCATCGGCTCCGGGATCGCCCTGGACAAGGTGACGGCCTCCTATGAGACGGGCGTGGGCGGAGTGCTTGGCTACGTGGGCATCCTGATCGCCCTCGGTGCCATGCTCGGCAAACTGTTGGCCGATTCCGGCGGTGCCGACAAGGTGGTGGAGACGCTGCTCCGCGGCAAACCGGCCACCCTGCCATGGAAAATGGCGCTGATCGCAGGCATCATCGGCATCCCGATGTTCTTTGAAATCGGCCTGGTCCTGCTCATCCCCGTCGTCATGTTGGCGGTGCGCCGCACCAACGGCCCGGCCATGCGCCTGGGCATCCCGGCACTGGCCGGCCTGTCCGTGCTGCACGGTTTCATCCCGCCCCACCCGGGCCCGCTCGCCGCCATCGGCATCCTGCACGCCAACGTCGGCATCACCCTGGGACTGGGCCTGATCGTCGCCATCCCCACCGTGAGTGTGGCCGGACCCTTGTTTGGCATCCTGGCCGCTCGCATGGTGCCCATCGGCGCTGCCGGTGCGGCGCTCGCAGTCACGGGAGGCTCGACGGCGGGCAACTCCGGTTCCCCCGGCGGCAACGTCGCCGGCAAGGCAGCGGGCGGTGGAACCGGGCGGCACGGCCTGCCCGTGGAACCCGGCTCCGGCAACGGCGTCGAAAGTCACGGCAAGGGCAACGAGAGGGCGCAGGATCCGGACGCCACCGGCACGCCGTCCTTTGGGATCACGATGGTCACGCTGCTGTCCCCTCTGGTTCTCATGCTCATCAAGGCCGGGGCGGATGTGTGGATGGCCAAGGGCAACCCGATCCATCCGCTGCTCGACTTCATCGGAGACCCCGTGGTGGCCCTGACGGTCGCCGTGCTGCTGGCCATGGTCACGTTTGGCACAGGGGTGGGGTTCTCGGCGAATGTGCTGACCAAGAAGATCGGGCAAAGCCTGCTGCCAATCGTGGGCGTCATGCTCATTGTGGGTGCCGGCGGCGGGTTCAAGCAGGTGTTGGTGGACGGCGGCACGGGAACAGCCATCGCCAAGGTCGCCGTGGCCGCCAGCCTGTCCACCCTGCTGCTGGGCTGGATCGTGGCCGTGCTGATCAGGCTCGCCACGGGGTCGGCCACCGTGGCCACCGTGACGGCGGCCGGCATCATCGCCCCGCTCGCGTCGGGGCTCAGCCCCACCCATCTGGCGCTGGTGGTGCTGGCCGTCGGGGCGGGCTCGCTCTTCTTCTCCCACGTCAACGACGCCGGATTCTGGCTGGTCAAGGAATACTTTGGCCTCACCGTGGGGCAGACCATCAAGACCTGGTCGGTCATGGAAACCATCATCTCGGTCATGGGACTCCTGCTGACCTGGCTGTTGTTCTCGATCCTGTGACGGCGTCCATAGTGACGGGCTCGATACAGGCGTGCCCGTCCGGCGACGGCGTAGCGTGGAGCCATGACCGCCATTGATGCCGGATCCGCCAACGCAAGCTACCCAAGCCGCCATGTCCTCAACCAGACGCCGCCCAGGGTGGATGTCAACGAGTTCACGGCCAATATTCCGCTGGGGGAGTACCTCCACCAGGTGGGCGAGGCCGGCGCAAGTGCCACCGGCGAGCTGGAGGCCGTGGGCGCCGTCGTCGGTTCGGCCCAGTTCCAGGACGATGCCAGGCTGGCGCACAAGAACCCGCCCGTCCTCCACACCCACAACAAGTACGGGCATCGGATTGACGAGGTGGAATACCACCCGTCCTATCACCGGATCTTGGGGCAGGCGGTCGCATCGGGCGCCCACACCTCGGCCTGGGCGCAGCCGGAAGTGGGTGCCAATGCCACAAGGGCGGCGGCGTTCATGCTGTTTGCGCAGGTGGAACCCGGCCATGCGTGCCCGGTTTCCATGAGCCACGCTGCCGTCGAATCCCTTCAACAAGCCCCCGAACTGGCCCGGGAGTGGCTGCCGCGACTGTATTCGCGCCACTACACTCCGGAGTTCAGGCCGGGCAAGGCCGGTGCCCTGTTTGGCATGGCCATGACGGAGAAACAAGGAGGCTCTGACGTCCGCGCCAACACGACCGTAGCCGTAGCCGAAGGGGACCACTTCCTGCTGACTGGCCACAAATGGTTTTGCTCGGCGCCCATGTCGGACGCGTTCCTGGTCCTCGCCCAGGACGACGCCGGCCTCGGCTGCTTCCTGGTGCCTCGGGTGTTGCCCAGCGGCTCCCACAGCCCGGCTACCGACCGCAATGTGTTCTTGATCCAGCGGCTCAAGGACAAGGTGGGCAACCGGTCCAACGCGTCCTCGGAAGTAGAGTTTGCCAACACCCATGGCTGGCGGATTGGCGAACCCGGCCGCGGCGTCAAGGCCATCATGGGCATGGTGGGCCAGACCCGGCTCGACTGCATCCTGGGCACCGCCGCGGGCATGCGGCAGGGAGTGGCCGAGGCCGTGTGGCATGGCCGGCATCGCCGCGCATTCGGCGCCCGGCTGATCGACCAGCCGGCCATGACCAACGTGCTGGCCGACCTTGCCCTGGAATTGGAGGCTGCCACGGTGGTCGGCATGCGCCTGTCTCGCGCCTTTGACGACGACGCCGGCCCCTCCGAGCGTGCTTTCCGCCGCCTGGCCACGGCGGTCACCAAATATTGGGTGTGCAAGCGGGGGCCGAACCACGCCTATGAGGCCATGGAATGCCTGGGCGGCAACGGCTACACGGAGGATTTCCCGTTGGCCATGCGCTACCGGGAACAGCCTGTCATGGCGATTTGGGAGGGAACCGGCAACGTGATTGCCCTGGACGTGCTGCGCGCCATGGCCACCGATCCTGATTCCGTGGACGCGTTCTTTGGCGAGCTGCGCTTGGCAACCGGTGTGGATCCGGTGTTTGACGACTTTGGTGCCCGGTTGAAGGAACAGCTGGC
>JBAUMA010000606.1:0-8840 GCA_049578485.1 Specibacter sp. | reverse complement strand
GCACGCGGCAGCCGTCGCGGCCCTTGACCTTGTGCTGCGTGCGGAACCAGGTGGGGTCCTGCAGCGAGGCGGCAGGCAGGTCCGCCACCTCAAAGAGCCCCAGTTCCTCGCCCTGGTACAGGTACGCCGAACCCGGCAGGCCCAGCATGAACAACGTTGCGGCCCGGGCCCGGCGCAGCCCGCGCGGCAGGTCCGTCGCCGGGGTGGCGCCGTCTGCCAGCAGCCAGGCCTCCAGGTCCGCCAGGGTGCTGCCGTCGGGCAGGGCGTAGCGGGAGGGGTGGCGGATGACGTCGTGGTTGGAGAACACCCAGGTGGAGGATGCCCCGGACGCCGCGGCCTCGTCGAGGCACTTTTCGGCAATCGAACGGAACTCGGCCGCGTCAAACGGGGCCTGCAGCAGGTCGAAGTTGAACGCCTGGCCCAGTTCGGTGGGGTGGGCGTACTTCAGCCGGCGGTTGGTGAACGGCACCCAGGCCTCGGCCACGGCGGCCTTGGGGGGATCGTATTCGTTGAGCACCGAGCGCCAGCCGGCAAAGACTTCGTGCACCTCGTCGCGGTCAAAGAGCGGATCGGAGCCGTCGTCCACTAGGATTTCCAGCTCCAGCTTGGAGCGCAGCGGCAGGGACATGTCCTTGACCAGCGCGTGGGCCACGTCCACGCGGAAGCCGTCCACGCCGCGGTCCGCCCAAAAACGCAGCGTGGTGTGTAAGTCCTCGCGCACCTCGGGGTGGTCCCAATTGAAGTCGGGCTGCTCGGTGGCGAACAGGTGCAGGTACCACTGGCCGTCGGGTACCCGGGTCCAGGCGGCCCCGCCGAAGTGGGAGGGCCAGTCCGACGGCGGCAGCTCGCCGTCGTCGCCCAGCCCGTCAAGGAAGTGGTAACGGGCGCGCTCGGGGGATCCCGGAGCGGCAGCCAGGGCGGATTTGAACCACTCGTGCCGGTTGGAGGAGTGGTTGGGCACCACGTCCACAATGACCCGGATGCCGGAGGCATGCGCGGCGGCCACCATGGCATCAAAGTCGGTCAGCGTGCCGAGGCGGGGATCGACGTCGCGGTAGTCGTCGACGTCGTAGCCGCCGTCGGCCAGCGCCGACGGGTAGAACGGGCTGAGCCAGATCGCGTCGATGCCCAGCTCGTTCAGGTAGCCCATGCGGGCCGTGATGCCGGGGAGGTCGCCCATGCCGTCGCCGTTGGCGTCGGAGAAGCTGCGCGGGTAGATCTGGTAGACGGCGGCCTGGCGCCACCAATTGGTATCCGGGTGGGCGGCGGGAATAGTGGAGCTCATTATTTGATGGATCCTCTCATGACGCCGGAGATGACCCAGCGCTGGGCAAATAGGTAGACCAAGAGCAACGGTGCCATGGCCATGAGGTAGGAAGCAAAGGCTGTTGTGTAATCGGTGTTGAATTGGCCCTGGAAGACGTACTGCACCAGCGGCAGGGTGCGCGTGTCCGGGTCGGAGAGGATCACCAGCGGCAGCAGGAAGTCATTCCATGCCCACAGGCAGGTCAGGATGCCCACGGTGGCGTTGATGGGGGTCAGGATGGGGAAGATGACCTTTAGGAACGTGGTAAAAACGCTGGCGCCGTCCATGATGGCCGCCTCCTCCAGCTCGGCCGGGATGGACTTGATGAACGCCGTGTAGACAAACACGTTGAAGCTGAGCCCATACACCGTGTACAGCAGGAACAGCCCGATGGGGTTGTCCAGGTTCAGGATGGCCATCTCCTTGGTCACCGGCAGCATGATGATGGGGAAGGGCACGAACAAGGCGGCGATGAAGAAGTAGTACAGCGCCTTGAAGAACGGGCGGTGCATGTTCCGGGCAATCGCGTAGGCCACCAGCGAGTTGGTCAGGATGGTCAGGACCACGGCCGCGGCCGTCACGATGCCGGAGATCAGCAGGGCGTGCGGGAAGTTGGTCAGCGCCCAGGCGTTGGAGAAGTTTTCCAGGTGGATGCTGGTGGGCAGGGCCAGGCCGTTGCCGCCGAGCTGGTCCGAGGACTTCAATGCCGTGACGATGGTGAAGTACAGCGGGATCAATACCGTCAGCGACAGCACTGCCACCAGCAGGGTCAGTGGGACATTGACTGAGGAACGACGGCGTTGCCTGGCTTTGGTGCCCGGCCCCCGGGCGGTGGTTTCTTGGGTTAGGGTGCTCATGAAAAGTCAGCCTCCTTGCGCTGAAGGACGCGCATCTGCAGTAGGGACAGGACCACGATGACCACCAAGTACACCACGGAGTTGGCCATCTGGTAGCCGTATTCGCCACCCTGGAAGCCGCCGCGGTAGATGACCATGGCCACCGATTCGGTGGAGGTGCCGGGACCGCCGTTGGTGAGGGCCACGATTTGGTCGAAGGCCTGCAACAGGCCTTTCAGGGCCAGCACCATGTTGATGGTG
Source organism: Specibacter sp. (assembly GCA_049578485.1). Taxonomy (GTDB): domain Bacteria; phylum Actinomycetota; class Actinomycetes; order Actinomycetales; family Micrococcaceae; genus Specibacter. The sequence goes on along the minus strand of JBAUMA010000606.1, from coordinate 6,437 downwards.
AAGAAGCCTGAGATGAGCGGGAACGTGATGGACCAGAACTGGCGCCACGGCGAGGCGCCGTCAAGCCCGGCGGCCTCGTACAGTTCACCGGGTACGGTCTGGAGCCCGGCCAGGTAGATGATGACACTGAAGGCGATCGACTGCCAGGCGGTCACCCCGACAATGCCCAGCCAGGCCAGGTCCGGGTTGGCCAGGATGGAGGTGGAGAGCCACTTGATGCCCAGGGCCTGCCCGATCAACGGGAGGTTGTTCGAGAGCAGGTAGTTGAAAACGTAGCCGACGATCAACACCGAAAGGATGTTGGGAATGAAGAAGATCCCGCGGAACGTGGTTTGGAACTTGATCTTGGAGTTGAGCAGGATGGCTACGAACAAGGCCCCCACGTTGACCACGATGGTGGTGGTGACGGCGAAGAGGAACGTGAAGCCGTAGGACGCCATGATGCGGTCGTCCTTGAACAGGTTCACGTAGTTGGAGATCCCGACAAAGTCCCATTCGCCGTAGCCGGCGTAGTTGGTGAAGCTGAAGAACATGCCTGTCAGGGTGGGCAGGGTGTGCAGGATGACGAACAGGACCAGGGCCGGAACCACCATCCAGTAGAACGTCTTGCTGGCCCGGGAGGGGCGCCGGCGTTGCAGTCCGGCCGTGCTGCGGGGCTTCATTGCCTTGGCCGCGGTGGTGGTCATGATCTAGTCCCCTTTCTTGGTGATGGTGCGGGCGGCGACCTTTTCAAATTCATGGTCCATACGTGCCAAAAAGCCTGCCTGGTTGCGGTCGAGGACAAATTCCTGCAGCAGCGCGGTCAATGGAATGCTCGGCGGGACGTGGTGGTCAAAGTAGCCCAGGATCCGCCCGTCGTTGAAGAAGCCCTGCATGCCGGCAAGTGCGGGGTCGGTGCTGGGGGCGGCGTCCTTGACCGGGGTCAGGGACGACTGTGCCGTGGCGTAGTAGTTCAGGACGGCCGGTGACATGAGGTATTCGACGAACTTCCGGGCCTCGGCGGGGTGTTTGGTGTCCTTGCCGATGGCCAGGGCCACGTCGACGCCGGAGACCAGCATGTTCTTGGCGGGGTCGTTGGTGGTGGGGTAGGGGAAAGACTTGACCTGGGCCTTGGGATTGGCTGCGCGGATGGCCGGAATGGCAAAGCTGCCCTGCAGGTACATGGCCGACTTGCCCGCGGCAAAGGCCGCGTTGCCGTCGTTGTAGCCGGCGCTTTCGGCCCCGGGCTGGGCGTAGCTGAACAGTTTGGCCAGTTTGCCGGCCGCCTCCGTGCCGTTCTTTTCAAAGCTGAACTTGCCTGTGGCCGCAGTCCAGCCGGCCGAGCGGACGTCGTCGAAGAAGTCCTTCGGCATGAGGTTGCCTGCCAGGTTCACATAGGCGGGGGATACGGTCCAGCCGTCCTTGAGCGTCATGTAGAACGGGTTGACGCCGTGGGCCTTGAAGGTGTCGGCCGCCGCGACGAGCTGGTCCCACGTTTGGGGAACGCTGACACCGTATTTGGCGAAGATGGCCGGGTTGAACAGGATTCCGCTGGCGTTGTTCGCGAACGGCAGGCCGTTCGTTTGCTTGCCGTGGCAGGTGCCCAGTCCGTTCAGGATGTCCTGCACGGCCGGCTTGACCCGTTTGGCCGAGGGCATATCGGACAGGTCCGCAAACACGCAGGCCCCGGCCAAATCACCAAAGTTGCCGTTACCGTTCAGGGTCATGACATCGGGGGTCTTGTCCTTGACCAGCAACGTCCGGATGGCCGTGTCCGGGTCGGGGACGTTGTTGATGACGACGTCGATGTTCGGGTTTGCCGCCTCAAAGTCGGTCACGATCTTTTGGAACTGGCCCACGGCCTCTGGCTTGAACTGGAAGAAATCAAGCTTGACGCGGCCGTCGCCGGCGTTGCCGCAGCCTGCCAGGCCAATGGCCAGGGCAAGCACGACGGCGGCACTCGCCACGGTCTTGGCCGGCCCCTTCCGGGGCGCCTGGCCAAGGCGTTGTGGTGTTTTCATGCGAACTCCTTAGATGGCCGGCGCGGGGTCGGCGTCGACCCGGCTCAGCGTGATGAGGACGGATTGTTCGGGGAAGAGGACGGGGGACTGGATGCCCACACTGTCCAGGACGGCGCCGGAGAGCACGCAGTCGTGCAGCGGCCAGGCCAGGGGTGACTGGCCGTTGCCCACGGTCCCGTCCAACGGCTGGGACAGCCCCACCCGGTAGCGGCTTCCGGGGCACAACCCGGGAACGGTGACTCGTCCCGACGGGTAGGTGATGGACGCTTCGCGCTGGGTGAGGGCGAAGACGGCGCGCCCGCCGTCGGCCGCGACCACTCCGCGCAGGTCGAGGGCGGGGTCGGCAAGGTCGGCGTGGACCGAGGTGCCCGTATGGAACAGCTCCCGATTTTCCTTGTGGAAGGCCACCCAGCCGGAGAGCTCGGCGGTTTGGGCGTCGTCGATCCCGGCAATGTTCCACTCGATGCCGAAGTGGCCAAAGATGGCGGTGCGGGCCATGAATCCTAGGCTGTGCCGGCGTCCGGTGGAGTGGGACGCGGGCCCGCCCACGTGGGCGCCCATGAGCTCGTAGGGAACCAGCAGCCCGGTGTTGGCCTGGTTGTCCAGGCGTTCCAGCGGGTCGATGCAGTCGCTGGTCCAGATCCTGTCCGTGTAGTCCAGGATGCCCAGGTCAACGCGGGCTCCGCCCGAGGCGCAGCTTTCAATTTCCAGCCCGGGGTGCCGGCGCTTGAGTTCGGCCAGCAGGCGGTACAGAGCCAGCGTGGTCTCCCGGACGGCGGCGCGGCCGGTGCGGGGATCCGCGGCGTCGAGCAGGTCCCGGTTGTGGTCCCACTTGATGTAGCCGATGGGGTATTCGGTGAGAATGGCGTCGATGCGCCCCAGGAGGTAGTCGAAACAGTCCGGGTGGGCCAGGTTGAGCACCTGCTGCTGGCGCGCGCTCACGGGCCACCGGCCGTCGGTGTGCAGTATCCAATCGGGGTGGTTGCGGGCCAGTTCGCTGTCCGGGTTCACCATTTCCGGTTCAAACCACAGGCCGAATTCCATGCCGAGGCTGCGGACGTGGTTGGCGATCGGTCCCAGCCCCTCGGCCCAGACGGCGGGGTCCACGAACCAGTCGCCCAACCCGGCGGTGTCGTCGCGCCGGCCCAGGAACCAGCCGTCGTCGAGCACAAACCGTTCGACGCCGATGGCCGCCGCCTTCTCCGCCAAGGTTCGCAGGGTGGCGAGGTCGTGGTCGAAGTAGACGGCCTCCCAGGTGTTCAGAGTGACCGGCCGGGGGCGGGAGGGGTGCACCGGGCGCGCTCGCAGGTCCTCGTGGAAGCGGGCCGAGAGCTGGTCCAGGCCGTGGCCCCAGGAGCCCAGCGCCCAGGGGGTGGCGTAGTTTTGGCCCGGTGCCAGCACCACCTCGCCCGGCAGCAGGAGTTCGCCGGCGGTGAGGAAGTTGTCGCTTGTGATGGTTCGTTCGGCGCTCAGCCTGTGGTTTCCGCTCCAGGCCAGGTGAACGCCGTGGACCAGGCCGCTGCGGTGGCCAAAGCCCGCGGAACCGGCCAGCATGAGCAGGGTGGCGTCGGCGCCGGGGCGGCCGCGGCGGCTCTCGCGCACGTGGGCCCCCACCGTGAGCGGGCGTTGCTGGGCGGAGCGTTCCTTCAGGTGGCGCCCCGTGGTGTCCTGGACGGTGACGGCCGTGGCGGGCAGCGGGAACACCGTGTTCAGCTGATGGAGCTGGTAGTCGGTGCTGCCCAGGTTTTCAAGGGTGTGGCGCTGGCGCAGGACCCCGTGGGCCGTCAGCTCCAGTTCGGTGGTCAGGCGCAACTTGGCGGCCGCGTCCTCCGCCGTGATGGTGAGGCTGTGGGTTTCGGTGGCAACCGACGTCGTGCCCAGGGCACTGGCCCAGGCCGTGCCGGAGCGTTGGCCCGACAGGGCGGGGGAGCCTTGCCAGCCAAAGACTTCCTGGGGCAGCAGGGTCAGGCGGGCGGGTACGTCGATGCCTCCTGAGACGCGCTGCGGGCGGGCGGCGATGGCCAAGGAGGCCAGTTCGGATTCCGGCAGAACACCCGTGGCCGGCCCCCAATGGAGGATCGAGGGGACACCGGCGGTGACCAGGTCAACGATGACCGATGTGCCGCCGCGGTGGAGCTGGGCGTAGGAAGGTTCAAGGCTCATGTATTAGTTTTACCGCAAAAGTAATTAAGGTGTCAAAAGTCACGAATGAGGCAAAATTGTGAGTGGGACCGCGTTGATTATGTCCAAATTGCAATAAACTAGCGGCATGAGCCCCTTTCAGCCACGGTCCGTCCGTCCCACAACCGCCGGTGGCGGGGCTTCGGCGCTCGCCGATTCCGCCCTGGAACTGGCCCGCACGGTGCTGGTGCGTGGCCCCGTTTCACGCGGTGACCTGGCCAGGGAACTGAAACTGAGCGTGGCCAGCCTGACCCGGCTGAGCAAGCCGCTGCTGGACGCCGGCCTGATCGTGGAGGGCGAACTCATCGCCGACGGCACGGTGGGGCGGCCCGTGCGCCTGGTGGACATCCGCAGCGACTCGAGGCACTTTCTGGGGGTCAAGATTGCCGGGGCCTTCCTGCAGGCCGTCGTGACGGACCTTCGCGCCACTATCGTGGCCGCACAAACCCTTGAACTGGCCGAAACCTCCGTGGCCGCCGTGGTGGGCGGCATCAAGAAGCTGGCCCGGGACCTTGGCGCCGGCGCCGGTGTCACGTTGTCCGGCGTCGGGGTGTCCCTTGGTGGCCAGGTCCTGCCCAGCGGTGTGGTTCATCGGGCGCCCTTTTTGGAGTGGCAGGACGTGCCCTTGGGCGGACTCCTGGCCGAGGCGCTGTCGCTGCCGGTGGTGGTGGACAATGACCTGTCCGCCCTGGCCGCCGCAGAACAGTGGTTTGGGGCGGGGCGGAGCGCCGACGATTTTGCCGTCATCACCGTGGGGGCCGGCGTGGGCTACGGGCTGGTCATGCGGGGGCAGGTCATGAGGACCGTCGACACGGGACTGGGACTGGGCGGGCACATCCCGCTGGACCCCAATGGTCCGCTGTGCATGGACGGACACCGCGGATGCTCCACCGCCATGCTGTCCAGCGCCAGCATCTGCACCCAGATTTCCGCAGCCATGGGGACGGCCGTGGACTATGGGCAGGCGCTGGCCCTGGTCCACGACGGCAACAAGGTGGCCGTGGCCGTCTTTACCGCTGCGGCGCGGGCCTTGGGGCGCTTCATTGCGCTCGCGGCCAACCTGGCCATGGTGGGCGCCGTGGTGCTCGGCGGCGAGGGGATCGGGCTGTTCACCGTCATGGAAGCCACCGTTCGGGAGGCCTTGCTCGCCGACAGGGACCCGGAGGCCGCGCCGGTCACCCTGGTCATGGCCTCCGCCGACTTCACCCAGTGGGCCCGCGGCGCGGCGGCCGTGGCCATCCAGGACCAGGCCTTCATCGGCTGAGGAAGTGCCCGTGTCCGCTGCGGGCGGCTGCAGGGGTGTTGCGGTAGCCTTGCAGCAATCGAGGGAAGGCCCCCAATGCGCAGATTTCCGGCAACAATGGTGCTGGCCGTCGTCGTCATGGCGGCTGTGTCAGCCTGCGTCCCCAACAACCCAGGTGCGGCCCGCCCCGGCAGTGCACCGTTTGCCTCGGCCACGACGGCGCCGGCCCCTTCGGCGCCCGCATCCGGAACGGGGCATGCGGCCCTGACCATCACCCTGAAACAGTCGGCCGGGGCCGCGCCGGTGGTGTACACACTGGTCTGCACTGACGGGGTGCCCGCACCGGCAAGCGATCTTCCCACGGCCGTTGCAGCCTGCGCGGCGCTGGCGAAAAACCCCCTGCTGTTGACGCGGCCCTCGCCGCCGGCCGGACAGCTCTGCACGGAGCAATTCGGCGGCCCGCAGCAAGCCACCGTCAGCGGCACCGTGGACGGGACGGCCGTTCAGGCGTCGTACTCCCTGCGCGACGGGTGTGAGATTTCGGCCTGGGACGCCGTGCAGTCCATCCTGGGGGCAGCCGGGGGAGCGTCATGAGCCAGGCTTCCGCCGGGGCAGGCCCGGACACCAGGATCGAGCTGACCGTGCATCTCACCGAGGCGCCAGGGGACCCGGGCCGTGACTTCCGCCTCCTTGCCGTTGCGGGAGTGGCGGATCCGGCCTCGACGGTCCCGGATCCGGCCGCGGCGCTGGCAGCGGTGGAACGCTTCGGGGAGGCCATCTTCTTCCCACTCCCCGGTCCGCCCAAGATCTGCACGCAACAATACGGCGGGCCGCAGGTGGCACAGGTGGATGGCACATTCCGGGGCCGGGCCGTACACGCCCGGTTTACCCGGACCGACGGCTGTGAAATCGCCCGATGGCGGACCCTGGCGCCCCTGTTTGGTGCCCCCGGAGGGTCCCGGGGCGAGGTGTAGCGCGGCTCGCCCCTCCCATGACACGGCTGTGGCCGGCAG
>JBAUMA010000605.1:0-4642 GCA_049578485.1 Specibacter sp. | reverse complement strand
GCAGCGCTCGCACCATCGAGTCGCAGCTGCAGTAGCCGGCCCGCAGAACGCCGGAGCCGGATATCCACCGACCCTGATCGGGGGTCGTCGTTGCCATTCGCCGCTGTTGCGGACGGTTTTCGGCGCTGCGGGGGCCGTCATTGCCATTCGCCGCCGGTGCACCGGGGGCGAATGGCAATAGCCATCGCTGGGCCAATCAACATCCCCACCGGCGTTTGCTGCTCCCCGATAAAGATTGCTTCCAACGGTTGACGTGACGCGGGCAACACCCTTAGGCTGATCGTATACGATTTCGTACTCGATAAATCGGGCGTCGTACAAGCCGTCTCTTACGTTCAGGAGTGTTTCGTGGAACAAGTCACCGCAGCCACCATCAAGCAGGCGGGCAAGGTCATCGCCGTCCACGTGGCGTACCAGTCGCGGGCCGACCAACGCGGACGCACTCCCGCCAAACCTTCCTACTTCCTGAAGGCGTCCTCGTCCCTGAGCCTGAGTGGCTCGGACATCGAGCGCCCGGCCGGCTGCGAGCTGTTGGCCTACGAGGGCGAGATTGCCCTGGTCATCGGCACGGCCGCCCGCCGGGTCAGCATCAAGGACGCCTGGGCCCACGTGGGGCATGTGACCGCCAGCAACGACCTTGGCGTGTACGACCTCAAGTACGCCGACAAGGGCTCCAACGTCCGCTCCAAGTCCGGCGACGGCTTCACCCCGTTCGGCCCGGCACTGATCCCGGCGTCCGACGTCGACCCCACCGGACTGCGCGTACGCACCTGGGTCAACGGCCAGCTGGTCCAAAATGACACCACCGCCGGGCTGATCTTCCCCTTCAGCCAAATCATTGCCGACCTCTCCCAGCTCATGACGCTGGAACCCGGTGACGTCATCCTGACCGGCACGCCGGCCGGTTCCTCAGTGGCGGGCCCCGGGGACATCGTCGAGGTTGAGGTTGACTCCCCCGAAACAGGGCTGAGCACGGGGCGGTTGCGTACCGCCGTCGTCCAGGGCACCGAGGAATTGGCCGACTTTGGCAACGGCCCCAAAACCACCGACGCCGACCGTGCCGACGCCTGGGGCTCCCCCGAAGCGGCCGGCCTGCCGGCCAAGGGCCTCAGCGCCGAACTCAAGCGCAAGCTGACAAGCGTCGGCACGGCCACCTTGAGCGCCCAGCTGCGCCAGCGAGGGCTTAACAATGTCAGCATCGACGGGCTAAAATCCACCCGCCCCGAACTGCGGATCGCCGGCACCGCCCGCACCCTGCGCTATGTGCCCAACCGCGAGGACCTGTTCAAGACGCACGGCGGCGGCTATAACGCCCAAAAGCGCATCATCAACACCCTCAACGACGGCGACGTCCTGGTCATGGAGGCCCGCGGTGAGCCCGGCACCGGCACCGTGGGCGACATCCTTGCCTTGCGTGCCCAGATCAACGGAGCCGCGGCCATCGTGACCGACGGCGGCGTCCGGGACATTGCCGCCGTCGCGGCTCTGGACATGCCCACATTCTTCACCGGCGCCCACCCCGCAGTGCTGGGCCGCAGGCACATTCCGTGGGACACGGACCTGACCATCTCCTGCGGCGGCGCCACCGTCCAGCCCGGCGACATCATTGTTGGCGACGCTGACGGCCTGCTGGTGATCCCGCCGTCGTTGGCCGAAGAAGTTGCCGACGCAGCCATCATCCAGGAGCACGAGGAAACGTTCATCGCCGAGATGGTCACCGAGGGCCACGGCGTGGAGGGCCTGTACCCGATGAACGCGGCCTGGAAGGCAAAGTTCGTCGAATGGGCCGCCACGCATCCCAACCCGGCGGCCCAGCCGTGAGCGAGGAAACCGGCAGCAAGTCCGAGCGCGCCTACACGGCCATCAAAGACAAGATCCTGGGCGGTGAATTCACCCCCGGCTACCGGCTGGTGCTGGCCAAGCTGGCCGAGGACCTCGGCTTCAGCGTGGTGCCGGTCCGGGAAGCCATCCGGCGGCTCGAGGCCGAAAGCTTCGTGACGTTTGAACGCAACGTTGGCGCCACGGTGGCCGGCATTGAACCCACCGAATACCTCTACACCATGCAGACGCTGGCCATCGTGGAGGGTGCCGCCACGGCCTTGTCCGCCCCGTTGGTCACGCCGTCGGACATCGCCCGGGCCCGGGCCGTCAACGCCCAGATGCGGGACTGCCTAGAGCATTTTGACCCCGTCCGCTTCACGGCGTTGAACCAGGAATTCCACAGCGTGCTGTTTGAAAACTGCCCCAATCCGCACATCCTGGACCTGGTCCACCGCGGCTGGAACCGGCTGCAGGCGCTGCGGAACTCCACCTTCAGCTACGTCCCCGGCCGTGCCCTGGAATCCGTGGCCGAACATGAAGAACTCCTGCGGCTGCTGGAAAGCGATGCCGGGGCGGACGCGATTGAACGGGCCGCCCGCGCCCACCGCACCGCTACCCTGGACGCCTATTTGGCGCACAGCCGCCACGAAGCCCCGGCCACCCTGGCCCAGCTTTACTGAGACCCACCTTCCTCATCAATGACGCAAAGGAATCCACCCATGGCTGAGCACTACCTCCCCGAAAACCTTCCCACCCACATCCAGCACTACATCGACGGGGCGTTCGTTGACTCCGTCGGCGGCGAGACCTTCGATGTGCTGGACCCCGTCTCCAACAGCAACTACGCCACGGCTGCCGCCGGCCAGAAGGCGGACATCGACCTCGCCGTGGCCGCCGCCACCAAGGCGTTCACCGACGGCCCGTGGCCGCGGATGAAGCCGCGGGACCGTGCCCGGGTGCTGAACAAGATCGCCGACGCCGTCGAGGCCCAGGAGGCGCGCCTGGCCGAACTGGAAACGTTTGACTCGGGCCTGCCCATCACCCAGGCCCGTGGCCAGGCCCTGCGCGCCGCGGAGAACTTCCGCTTCTTCGCTGATTTGATCGTGGCCCAGTTCGACGACGCCATGAAGGTCCCCGGCAGCCAGATCAATTACGTCAACCGCAAGCCGATCGGCGTCGCCGGGCTCATCACTCCCTGGAACACGCCGTTCATGCTCGAATCCTGGAAGCTGGCACCGGCACTGGCCTCCGGTTGCACCGTGGTCCTCAAGCCGGCCGAGTTCACCCCGCTCTCCGCCTCGCTGTGGGCCACCATCTTCGAGGAAGCCGGGCTGCCGCACGGCGTGTTCAACCTGGTCAACGGCCTGGGCGAAGACGCCGGCGACGCCCTGGTCAAGCACCCCGACGTCCCCCTGATCTCCTTCACGGGCGAGACCACCACGGGCCAGACCATCTTCCGCAACGCCGCCACATCCCTCAAGGGCCTGTCCATGGAACTTGGCGGCAAGAGCCCCTGCGTGGTCTTCGCCGACGCCGACCTCGACGCCGCGATCGACTCCGCCCTGTTCGGCGTCTTCTCGCTCAACGGCGAGCGCTGCACGGCCGGCTCCCGCATCCTGGTGGAGCGCAGCATCTACGACGAATTCTGCGAAAAGTACGCCGCCCGGGCCAAGAACATCGTGGTGGGCGACCCCCATGACCCCAAGACCGAGGTGGGCGCCCTGGTGCACCCGGAGCACTACGCCAAGGTCATGAGCTACGTGGAGATCGGCAAGTCCGAGGGCCGGCTGCTGGCCGGCGGCGGACGCCCCGAGGGCCTGGACACCGGCAACTACGTCTCCCCCACCGTCTTCGCCGACGTCGCACCCGAGGCCCGCATCTTCCAGGAGGAGATCTTCGGACCCGTCGTGGCGATCACCCCGTTTGAGAACGACGACGAGGCGCTGGCTTTGGCGAATGGCGTCAAGTACGGCCTGGCCGCCTACATTTGGACGCAAAACCTCACCCGCGCCCACAACTTCGCCCAAAACGTGGAGGCCGGCATGGTGTGGCTCAACAGCCACAACGTCCGCGATCTGCGCACCCCGTTCGGCGGCGTCAAGGCCTCGGGCCTGGGCCACGAGGGGGGCTTCCGCTCGATCGACTTCTACACGGACCAGCAGGCGGTGCACATCACCTTGGGCGCCGTCCACACCCCCAAATTCGGCGCATCCGCAGCCAACTGACCACCCCACTCAAAGAGGAGTAACCCCATGACTGACTTCATCCCCACCCCCACTTCACCGGCCCCGGACATTGTGCGCTGCGCCTACATGGAACTGGTGGTCACCGACCTGGCCCGATCCCGCGACTTCTATGTCGATGTGCTTGGCCTGCACGTCACGGTAGAGGACGAGAACACCATCTACCTGCGCTCCCTGGAGGAGTTCATCCACCACAACCTGGTGCTGCGCAAGGGACCGGTGGCCGCCGTCGCCGTCGCCGCGTTCCGCGTAAAGTCCCCCGCCGAGGTGGACGCCGCCGAGGCGTACTACAAGGAACTGGGCTGCCGCACCGAACGCCGCAAGGACGGCTTCGTCACGGGCATCGGCGACGCCGTCCGGGTGGAGGACCCGCTGGGCTTCCCCTACGAATTCTTCTACGAGACCACTCACGTGGAGCGGCTCACCCAGCGCTACGACCTCTACAACGCCGGCGAGCTGGTCCGCCTGGACCACTTCAACCAGGTCACCCCGGACGTCCCCAAGGGCCGCAAGTACCTTGAGGACCTGGGCTTCCGCGTCTCCGAGGACATCAAGGACTCCGACGGCGTCACCTACGC
>JBAUMA010000604.1:0-3675 GCA_049578485.1 Specibacter sp. | reverse complement strand
CCCTGGATGAGCTTTTTGAGGCCATGGTCCTGGTGCAGACGAGCAAGGTCACCCAGTTCCCCATCGTCCTGGTCGACCGTGTCTTCTGGGCCCCGCTTTTGGCGTGGATCAAGGACACCATGGTGGCCGAGGGGCTGGTCTCGCCCGGTGACATGGACATTGTGCAGCTGGCCGATACGCCGGAGGAGGCCGTGGCACTTGTCATGGCGGGCGAAGCCGGCATCAAGGTTGCCGCCGGTTGACTTAATCACCCCTGCGATGCCGTGATCGAGGGCATTGTTCTGGCACGATGGAGGGGTGAGCTATTTCCTGATCTTCCTGGCCGTGATGCTGGCTGCCGCCGTGGCCGCCTACGTGGTTGGGCTCAAAAGGCCTGACGAGTCCGAGATCTACCAGGACGGCCTCATGGCGCCGGTGAAGGGCTTGCCGCCGGTGCTGTTGCCGCAGGAGCCCGAGCCCGCGGACGTGGATAAGCTGCGCTTTTCCCTGGGTTTGCGCGGGTACCGGATGGACCAGGTTGACGAGGTCTTGGACAGGTTGCGCGACGAGCTGGCCGCCAAGGACCGCAGGATTGCCGAACTTGTGGCCGCCGGTCCCGGCGCCCTTGGTTCGGCCGCTACCGCGGACGACGCCGGTGAGAACGGTGCCGCCGACGTGTCGGAAACCGCCAGCGCCGAGAACGGTGCCGCCGACGTATCGGAAACCGCCGTACCCGCCGAGCCAAACGAGAACGGCTGAGCATGGACAACGTTGTGGTGGGCCCCGATGGAAAAGCCAGGTGTGCGTGGGCGGGGATGGCGGCCGATGAACAGTACCGGAACTACCACGACCAGGAGTGGGGCCGGCCCGTCTCGGGCGAACGCGACCTCTTTGAGCGGCTGAGCCTCGAGGCCTTCCAATCCGGCCTGAGCTGGATCACCATCCTGCGCAAGCGCGAGGCGTTCCGCACCGCCTTCGCCAACTTTGAGCCGGCAGCAGTGGCGGAATTTGGGCCGGCGGACGTTGCACGGCTCATGGCCGACGCCGGGATCGTGCGGAACCTGATGAAGATCAACGCGACCATTGGCAATGCCAAGGCCCTGCTGGCGCTGCCGGGCGGTCTGACGCTGACGGAGTTGGTCCATTCCCACGCACCCGCGGTGCCCCGGCCCCTGGATGCCCCCATCCCGGGCAAAACGGCGGAATCCGCCGCACTGGCCAAGGAATTGAAGAAGCGCGGCTTTGCGTTCGTGGGACCGACCACCGCCTACGCCATGATGCAGGCGATCGGCCTGGCCAACGACCACTTCGCCGGGTGCTGGGTGGCCGAGTCCCTGTTGGCCACGTGACGGGCACCCCATCCGCCCGTCCCACCATCAACGATGAGCTTTTTGCGATCCTGCGACGGTTCCTTGCCCCCTTGCGGGCGGCTCCGTGGTGGGTGAAAGTCTCCCTGCTGTATGTGGCGGCCCGGCTGGTGTCCTTTGCCATCCTGGCCGGCGCCGCGTTTCATGCCGGCGCCTCACCATGGGGCGGGGACCGGCCCGACTACCTGACCTTCATCAACCGGTGGGACGCAGGCTGGTACGAGCGCATCTTCAACGGCGGCTACCCCGCCTCGATTCCCCGCAACGACGACGGCTCCGCACAGCCGAACCAGTGGGCGTTTTACCCGCTGTTTCCGCTGCTGGCGCGATGCGTGAACGCCGTCTTCGGGCTGCCTTGGGCAGTGGCCGGCCCGCTTGTTGCCGGCCTCGCGGGGCTGGCCGCGGCGCTGATGATCTACGTGCTGTTCAAGCATTTTGCCTCGCCCGGCACGGCCCTGTGGGGTGTGGCGTTCTTTGCAACGTTCCCCATTTCCCCCATCCTGCAGGTGCCGTACGCCGAGTCGCTCAGCACGTTCCTGCTGGCGGCGGCGCTTTACCTGCTCATCCGCCGGCGCTACTGGGCGGCCGTTCCCGTGGTGATCCTGCTGTGCCTGTCGCGGCCGGCCGGGGTGCCGTTTGCCGCCGTCGTGGGTGTCCATCTGCTCCTGCGCTGGTGGCACCGGCGCACGGAACCGTTCCCGGCACGGGACAGGGTGGCCGGCCTGGTGCTCCTGGCCGTCAGTGCCGTCATGGCCTTTGCCTGGATCTTCGTCGCGTGGTTTGTGACGGGGGAACGCAGCGCCTACACCGACACGGAAACCGCTTGGCGCGGAAGTCCGCTGGTGCTGTTCAAGCCGTGGTTCGACGCCGGTGTTGAGCTGGCAGGCCCGCTCTGGGGTCCGCTGCTGCCGCTGATCCTCGTGGCGCTTGCCGCCCTGTACCTGAATTCGCATGCTGTGCGCAGGATCGGCGTCGAGCTTCGAGCGTGGTGTGCCATGTACCTGCTGTACCTGCTCGCCGTGCTGCACCCGCAGTCGAGCACGTTCCGCATGCTCCTGCCGCTGTTCCCGCTGGCGCTGGGCCTGGCCTTTGTCTCCACCAATCGCGCCTATCGCTGGAGTGTGGCGTTGGCGTTCATGATGTTGCAAATTGTTTGGGTGGTGTGGCTGTGGCAATTTACCGCCATCAGCACCGGCCAGGCATGGCCACCGTAACATTTCGCCACCTACCTCAGGCGTCGCCGGTACCCTCGATTAGCACCCGGCCCTGTAAATGCGGAATAATGGATTGTGAGGGATACAACACGAATCTGCTCGTGGGGAAAGCCCACAACAATGCAGCTTCGCACTATGAAAAGGGGAATTCCTGATGGCGGCCATGAAACCCAGAACCGGCGACGGTCCAATGGAAGTTACCAAGGAAGGGCGCAGCCTGATCTTGCGCCTGCCACTTGAAGGCGGCGGGCGGCTTGTCGTGGAAATGAACGCCGACGAGGCAACAAGCCTCAAGGAATGCCTGGTGGGCGTGACCGAATAGGTCCACACCGGTGCACCACAAGTTTGGCGGGCGGGGCGGCAGATGCCGCCCCGCTTGGCGTTTAACGCAAGTGCGCCGACGGACGCTGTGAGGCAGGCAGCCCTAGCGCTTGACGGCCAGCAGCAGGCCGTCGCCGGTGGGGAGCATGGCGGAAATCAAGGAGTCGTGGTCGCGCACCAACTTGCCCACGCGGCGCAAGACCACCGTGCTGGTTTCCCGGATGGCGGGGTCGGAGACCCTGTCCTTGTCCAGTGCGTCGTTGATGATCAGCAGGCCGCCGGACTTCAGCAGCCGGATGCCCTGCTCCACGTAGGCCGGAAAGCTGGGCTTGTCCGCATCGATGAAGACAAGATCGTAGGCGGCGTCGGTCAGGCGCGGCAGCACGTCCTGGCCGCGGCCCGAGATGGTGCGCGTGCGGTTGGCGGGGGAGCCGGATTCGATGAATGCTTCGCGGGCAGCCTTGAGGTGGTCCACGTCAGGGTCGATCGTGGTCAGCACGGCACGCGGGCCGAGCCCGCGCAACAGGGCCACGCCGGAGACTCCGGCGCCGGTGCCCACCTCCACCGCGGTCTGGGCCTTCGAGGATGCCGCCAGGACCGTCAATGCGGCGGCAACGCCGTGGCTGACCGGGAACAAGCCCAGCTCGTGCGAGCGTTCACGGGCGCGGCGGAGGACGTCGTCTTCCACGGGCAGTCCCTCGGCATAGGACCAGCTGGTGGACTTGTCGGCGCTCATGGGTGGTGTTTCCTAAACTGTCGCGGTGATTGCTTATAGCCTACTGCCTGCGCCGTGG
>JBAUMA010000603.1:0-1962 GCA_049578485.1 Specibacter sp. | reverse complement strand
ACGTTGGGCCCACGGCTTCGAGGGGCCCCGGCCGAGGCACGAGGCTGGGGAGGAGCTGGGGACTAGTTGACGGCGCCGGTGTATTTCTCGCCCGGGCCCTTGCCCGGGGCGTCGGGAATCGTCGATGCTTCGCGGAAAGCCAGTTGGAGCGAGCGCAGGCCGTCGCGCAATGGTCCGGAGTGCTGGCTGCCAATCTCGGGCGCGGCAGCGGTGACAAAGCCGGCCAGTGCCGTGATCAGCTTGCGGGCCTCATCCAGGTCCTTGAGCTCCTCGGCGTCGGGCCCTGCGGCCAGGCCGCACTTGACGGCCGCGGCGCTCATGAGGTGGACGGCCGCCGTCGTAATGACTTCAATGGCGGGAACTTCAGCGATGTCACGCACCACGGAGGCGGCTTCGGCGTCTCCGAGGGCGTCCTCGGGGGAGGCGTCAAAACTGTGGCGGGTGTCCGAATTATTATCTGAGGTACTCATACTGCTAAGCTTGTCACAGACCGACTGGATGCTGCTATTTGAGCGGGGCGAAAACCCCGTGATGATGCACGCATTTAGTTTGCAAGTGGAGTCCTCTCCCACCTTTCGACCCAGCAATGGCGTTGTCTGGTTCTGGTTGGCGCCTTTCATGTGAAGGCCGGCCGCCCCATTTATGGGCTGCGCGCCACCAACCCATCGAGGCCTCCGATTGCATCAGCAATAGGAGGCCTTCTTCATTTGCTGGTGGTGTTCACTCTTTACTTTTAGTCAACAGGAGTTACACATTAGCGAGCCACGCATCAATGATCGTATCCGCGTCCCTGAGGTGCGGTTGGTTGGGCCAGCAGGCGAACAGGTAGGGATCGTCCGCATTGAGGACGCCCTTCGTCTTGCCGCTGAGTCGGACCTGGATCTGGTTGAGGTAGCGCCGACGGCAAAGCCGCCGGTGTGCAAACTGATGGACTTTGGTAAGTACAAGTACGAGGCCGCCGTCAAGGCGCGTGAAGCCAGGAAGAACCAGACGAACACCGTTCTGAAGGAAATCCGCTTCCGCCTCAAGATCGACAAGCATGACTACGAGACCAAGTGCGGCCACGCGCTGCGCTTCCTCGGTGCCGGCGACAAGGTCAAGGCCATGATTCAGTTCCGTGGCCGTGAGCAGCAGCGTCCGGAGATGGGCATCCGCCTGCTCCAGAAGTTCGCAGCCGATGTTGCCGAGGTTGGCATCATCGAATCAAGCCCCCGCATTGACGGCCGCAACATGGTCATGGTCATCGGCCCGTTGAAGAACAAAGCCGAAGCCAAGGCAGAGGCCCGTCGCAACCAGCAGCGTGCCGATGCAAAGGCCCACAACGAGGCAGTCGCCAACGGCACAGCCCGCGTTGACGTGGACCGCGACAACAAGGTGCCCATGACGCAGTCCCTCGCGGACCTGCTTCCGGACGGTCTGCAGCTGACCACCGGTGACGCCCCCGCCGTTGAGGTTCTCGACGACGTCCAGGCGCCCGCCGTCGAAGCTGCCGCAGAGGCCCCCGCCGTCGTCCAGGCACCGGAGGTGAGCGTTCCGGCAGTTGTCGAGGCGCCCGTCGTCGAGCCGGCCCCGGTAGTGAAGGCCCCCGTTGCCAAGGCACCGGTGAAGGCTCCCGCAGCCAAGGCCCCGGCCGCTGCAAGGCCGGCCGTCAAGGCTCCGGTCAAGCCGGTTGTCGCCGCCAAGCCCGTCGTTGCCGCCAAGCCGGTCGTTGCGCCGAAGCCGGTGACGGCCAAGCCGATTCCGATGCCCAAGCCGATGCCGAAGCCGGTTGCAGCAAAGCCTGCCGCCAAGCCCGCTGCAAAAGCTGCAGCAAAACCGGCTGTGAAGGCTGCCTCTGCAAAGAGCGTGCCCGCAGCCGAAACCACAGACTCAGCTGAATAAGGTTTTTGACCTTTTTCAGCGGTGAATATACACCCCCACAGTGACCCAACCAGTCGCTGCAAGAGAACCACAGGCAGCGCC
>JBAUMA010000602.1:0-1962 GCA_049578485.1 Specibacter sp. | reverse complement strand
CGGCCCGTGCCGGGGCCGTCACGCCCAACCCGGCCGCCGGCTGGACCCACGTGGTGTTGCTGGCCTGGGACGGCGGCCCCTTCTCCGGGACCGTGCTCAACCACGCCGTCGCGGCCGTGGCCGACGCCTTCTCCGCCGCCGCCGACTCCGCCACGGCACAACGGGTCAGGGAAATGTTGGGCGAACTCCAGGCACGCTCGGACGGCCGCGGGCCGGCTGCCGTGTCGCGCTATGTGGCCAATACACTCACCCCGCGCCTGCAGGAGGAACTGGCCGCCGCCCGTGACAAGGGCTATTCACGGCTCATCCCGCTGCTGGAATCCACCATTGCCCAGTCCGGCAAGGTGGCCGCCGTGGCGGGCGCGGCGGAAGCAAAGCGGGCAGCCGGAGTGGCGGGTGCCGGCGGGCAGGAGACCATGGGGCAGGGGCGGGAGGGGAATCCGCTGGACACCTTGCTGGGACGGCTGGGATTGCCGCCGTCGGTCCCGCCTGCCAGTTCACAAAAACTGGCCCGTTCCTACGGGTCCACGTTTGCCGGGGCCGGAGACGTCTTTCCCAAGCTGCTGGCCTCCCTGGACACCGCACTGGCCCCCAGCTTGTACTCCGCCCTGGCGAACACGCCCGTGAGCCTGGACGCCGGGCTGGCCGTCTATGCCATGCGCCAGAGCGCGTCCTTGTTTGGCCACAACGCCCCCGTGCTCAACAAATTCAACGCGGACGGGGTGCCGGAGCCGCTGCCCGAGTGGGACCTGGCGGGGGACGAACAGGCCAACACGGCCCACCTGGACGCGGCCCACCCCACGGTGTTGCCCGGTGAGGTGGTGATCGCCCAGCGCGGTCCCGCCACGGGCGGCACCGGCTTTGCCGTGGTCCTTGCCACTGTAAAGGCGGCCGCCACGGTGACCCGCCGCGCGTACGGGATGGCCGGAAAATCCACCACGCTCATCCTGTCCGGGCCCTGGTGGAATCCCGTGGTCCCGCCCATCCTGACGGCAACCGGCCCGGCATCCGCCCCCGCATCCGAGGCCCCCGAGCCTGGAGCCGTCGACGCCGGGGACGACATGACCACCCTGCGCGGCAGCACGTTTTACCTCCAACCCGAGCAGCTGCGCCTGGCCCAGGCTCCCGTGACCGACGACGTGGCCGGCACGGTCCTGGAACTCGACGGCCTCTACGACGGGCTGACGGCGGGACGCTGGGCCGTGGTGGCCGGTGAACGCACGGATGTGGGCACGGGGCAGGCTGCCACGGCCGGGGTTGCCGGGGCCGAGCTGGTCATGCTGGCCGGTGTCAGCCAGGGGGCCCGGACCCTCGACGGCGCCGTGCTCGACGGCGAGGACCGGCACACGACCCTCACCCTTGCCCAGTCCCTCGCATACACGTACAAGCGGGACACCGTGACCGTCAGCGGCAATGTGGCCCACGCAACCCACGGCGAAACCCGCGTTGAGGTCCTGGGTGCCGGGAACGCCGCAGCGTCCATGCAAAAGTTCACCCTGAAACAATTCCCCCTGAGCTACGTCTCGGCGCCCACCGCGGCCGGGGCCGCCAGCACCCTCGTGGTACGGGTCAACCAGGTGCAGTGGCACGAGGCGCCCGGCCTGGCCTACCTGTCCGCCGGCGAGCGCGGCTTCCTTACCTCCGTGGAGCCGGCTGGCACCACCACAGTCACGTTCGGCAACGGCGTCCACGGCCAGCGCCTGCCCACGGGCGTGGAGAATGTGGGTGCCAGGTACCGCAGCGGCATCGGGGCGCCCGGCAACGTCCTGCCCGGCCAAATCAGCCAGCTCGCCACCCGGCCGCTGGGGGTGAGCGCCGTCAACAACCCCCTGCGGTCCACCGGCGGTGCCGATCCCGAAACCCGGGATGCGGCCCGGGCCAACGCGCCGCTTGCCGTCACGGCGCTGGACCGGCTCGTGTCCGTGGCGGACTACGCGGACTTTGCCAGGACCTTTGCCGGGG